>JBAQUW010000070.1:0-6649 GCA_049297755.1 Alphaproteobacteria bacterium | reverse complement strand
TCCTATAAAAGTAAAAGGTGTTTGTAAATTGCGCTATAACCTGAATACACTTTGGTGTAAAGCGGCAAATGTAAAAACGGTCACCAAACTGCCACACCCGTGCAGGTTGAAAAAATGTATGCATAGTGTGTACAAAAAGCTTGTGTTAGCCTCTTTTTTAAGCTATCACGCAAAAAGATAGCAGGAGAGGCGGCATAAAGCTGCCCCCAGAATAAAAGAAGTAAAGCCATGACAAAAAAGACGTTAGAAGAAGCCTTTTTGGGCCGTATCCGCCAAGGGCATGCGCCTGCCACGGTGTTTTTAACCAATGGGGTGAAGCTTTCGGGCAGCATTACCTATGCCGACCACGAAACCTTGGCGCTAACGCGCGATGGTGTGACGCAGCTGGTGTATAAGCACGCCATTTCCACCGTGATGCCGCTGGAAGAGTTTAGCATTTACGACATTATGCCCGAAGCGGCGCAAGAATAGCTATTGCATACAGCTTGAGGTTTTGTTATAGCCAAGGTGTCGTGAAGGCGACACCTTTTTGTTTAACCGTGGCTATGGAGATTTCTATGCCCACTCAAAGAAAGCGCCCTCCTGCAGCAGTGGCAGCCGCACCGAAGCCTTGGACCGTTGCCGAGGTGAATGAGCTGATTGCCAGACGGGGAATATATTTTTCATCGTATAATATTTATAGCACTTATTCACACCGTTTGGTGTGGAGAACAATTGCTGAGCATGTGGTATTGATTGAAGAAATAGGTTTTGCTAACAGTTATACTGTGCTTTGCCCAGAGAAAATCACGTTGCGGATCAATGCCAACGGTGTTGTTGAAGAACCTGATCAAGCACTCGTGACAAGCTGGTTTAATTTGGCTAAAAAAATTGATTTTTTGGAGCGTCGTCTCGATCGCTTTGACACTTTGATTGCTGGTCAGCGTGTGCTACACGAGGAGCTGGGGCTGATTAAGAAAGCCTAAAGCATGAGCCAACCGCAAGGTTGGCTCTTTTGTTTTGCGGGTAATCTGCTACAGTGCTCTCATGAAAAAAGCTCCTTTATTTATCACCTTTGAAGGCGGCGAAGGCTGCGGCAAAACCACGCAAATGGCGCTGTTTTGCGAGTGGTTGTTCCGCCGCGATACCCCGTTTATGCGCACGCGGGAACCGGGGGGCACGCCCGTAGGCAAGGAGATTCGGAAACTGTTGTTGGAAGGGGCGGGCGATAAGTTTGATGCGCTCTCAGAGTTGTTCCTCTTTTCTGCCGACCGGCATGAGCATATGCGCACGATCATTCAACCTGCGTTGGCGCGGGGCGAGTGGGTGATTTCTGACCGTTTTGCCGACAGCACCACGGTGTATCAAAGCCATGTGAAAGGGCTAGATGCCGCCATGGTGGAGCAAGTGCACCAGTGGGCCACGGGTGGCGTGTGGCCGCACCTGACGTTTATTTTGGATATTCCCGTGGCGGAGGGCCTCGCCCGCAAAGGCAAACAGGCGGAAGAAGGGCTCACCGAAACCCGCATGGAAGGCATGGGGCAATCGTTCCACGAAAAAGTGCGCCAAGGCTACTTGGCCATTGCCCAGCAGCACCCTAGCCGCTGCCGCGTGATTGACGCCAGCGGCACTATTAACGATGTGCAGCAACGCCTGCGTGATGCCCTGACGGCATTTTTGGCTTAAAAAAACCGCCCCCAGTGGGGGCGGTTGCCTTAAACGGGCAAGTTAAAGGCGCGGCTGGCGTTTTGGTACATCACCTTGGCCAAGTCGTCGGGGTAGCGGAACACGGTTTGCGCAATGTCCACATACCCTGTCACTTCCGTCAGGTGGCTATGTTCGCCCGAATAATCGGTGCCGAACATCAGTTTGTCCACCAACGCTGGGTATTTGCGCACCACGCTGCGGAGGTCATGCGCAAACTCTGCAATCATGTCCGCGCGTGTTTCAATTTCGCGCGGAGGGGGTGGGGCATCCAGCCAACCACTCATATCGGCATACATATTGGGGTGTTTGCACACCACCATGGCAGCTTCCAACAGCCACGGAAAACCCAAATGTGCCATCACAATGGTTACATCGGGGCACTGCGTGGCCAGCTCATCCAAGTGCAGCGGGTGGGCATATTTCACCAACGGGTCGCCCCGTGCCGAGCAATCGCCGGTGTGGAAAACCGCAGGAATGTCATAGCGCTGGCATACCTTCAGCATCCGCACCACCCGAGGGTCGTGGGCATAAAAGTGCTGGTAGCCCAGCAGAAATTTAATGCCCACAATCAAGCCTTCTTGGATGCCTGCAATCAGCACGCGGTGCTCGTGCACGTTGTGCTGGTGCAGGTTAATGCAGGCCACCACCTTGATATGCGGGTGCTGGCGGGCAAACGCCAACACTTGCTCCAGCGTGTAATAGGGCGGGCCAACCTTTTGCGCCCAATTATGGAAGGCCAAAATCCAGCGCGGTTGATACGGCGCCCGATGGGTATAATCAGTCAAAATCCGAGCGTCCAACACATGCGTGTGGGCGTCGATGATAGGGAAGTTCAGCATCGGCTGTCCTTTCAAAAAAAGGGGAAGTGAGACGATGTTTTGGGTATAGCGGGGTATGTGCATACAGTCAAATAAAAACCGCCCCTGTCATCACAAGGGCGGTGGCAGCAGCCGTTAAGGTTATTTCTTAATCAGCTTGGTCAGCACCAGCACGCTGGTGAGCGAAATCACCACGGGGCTGAGCAACCCATATGGGGCAGGGTCCAAATGGCCAAACACAAAACCAGCCGTAAAGGTACCCAAAATACCCACAATCACATCACCAATCACACCATGGCCAGTGCCTTCGGTGGTTTTGTTCACAATAAAGCCACTCAATGCACCAATCACTAAGTAAGTTACTAAGGTTTCCATTGTCGTGTATCCTTCTCTTTCGGCATTTTCCCTTACCGACCGGCGAGGGCTTCTGCACCTCTCCTTATGGCAGGGCAGGGGAGGTCTCGCCCCCATTGTACGCCCTATTGTGCAGGCCAGCATGGGTTATAATTCAATACAAAACAAAGGGTTAAAATTAAAGTACCCTCCCTGTCACTTCGCGGTGCAATAAAAGTGACGGGTTGTACAAAACCTGTTACAATAATCACATGCAGTCACCACAGCCACGCATTATTTTGGGGCTAGACCCCGCCCTCCACAAAACCGGCTGGGGGGTGATTCGGCAAGATGGCAGCCGTTTAAGCTTCATCGCTTGCGGCACCATCATCACCAACCCGAAGGACGAAACCCCCGCCCGCTTGGCGCATCTCTACACGGCATTGCAAGGCATTGTGGCGGAATATCGGCCCCATACGGCGGCGGTGGAGGAAGTGTATGTCAACAACAACGCCCGCACCTCCCTCGTGCTCGGCCAAGCCCGCGGCATGTGTCTGCTGGTGCCCACGTTGGCGGGTTTAAGTGTGGGAGAATACCCGCCCCGTTTGGTGAAAAAAGCGTTGGTGGGCAATGGCGCGGCGGAAAAAGAGCAGGTGGCGTTTATGGTCAAAACCTTGCTTCCTGCCGCCAAAGTGGCGCTGGCCAACCATGGCGCCGATGCCACAGATGCCTTGGCCATAGCCATTACCCACGCCCACACCCCCCTTGCACCAGCCGCAAAACCCGCGCATACTGCCGCAAAATAAGGCCAAAGATAAGGAATCTCAAATGAACCTCAAATTGCTTTTTGGTACGGTAGCCTTAGCGTTGGCCAGCGTGTGCGCGGGCATGGCCAAGGCCGAAAACCCCGTGGGGTTGGACGATTTGGTAGATTTCACGGGCGAGGTGGATATCTCGCGCTATGCCCCAGCCAAGTCCAGCGCTGCCGCGCCTGAAGTGCCGCAGGTGGTCGCTCAGCCTGCAGAAGTAACGGCAGAGCCCGCCCTTGAACCCGACCCCGCCATGGTGGCCGCCTTGGTGGAAGCCATGGCCGATACCCCCGCGCCCGATGCGCCCGTGGCAGTGGTGCCGGTAGAAGTTTCTGTCACCAGTGTTGTTTCGGCGACGGTTGTGCCAGAAATCCCCCCAACGCATTGATCATAAACAAGAAATGTTTTTGTAACATTTTTCTTGCACAAAGCAAAAATTATCGTTACGCTTAACATATGATGACATTTTTACAAGGCACGATTGATGCCATTTACCCCACCACCTTGGCCATCAACGTGCATGGCGTGGGGTACGAGGCCGCGTGCAGCAGCCGCACCTTAGCCAAACTGGCCGTGGGCCAAGCGGTGAAGCTGCTGGTGCACCACCATGTGCGAGAAGATGCCCACTTGCTGTTTGGCTTTGCCGATGAAGCTGAGCGGGCGCTCTTTCGCTTACTCACCAGCGTGAATGGTGTGGGGCCCAAGGCGGGATTGTCTATTCTCTCCACCCTGTCGCCCGCCGAGGTGGCCGATGCTGTGGCCACGCAAAATGGCAAAATGATTGCCCGCGCCAATGGCGTAGGCCCTAAGCTTGGCGAGCGCGTGGTGCTAGAGCTGAAAGGCAAGCTGGGCGTGTTGCCCATGTTCACCGATGGTACGGTGATGGCCATGCCCACAGGGGTGGCTGCCGATGTGCTCTCGGCCCTCATGAACATGGGGTATAAGGAAGATGCCGCGCAAAAAGCGGTGAGTGCCACGGTAAAGAGCATGCCCGATGCCGATTTTGCTGGCACTTTAAAACAAGCTCTGCAAGGATTGCGCTAGGAACCAAGAAAGGGTCACCCAATGAAAAAACTACTGACTGTGCTGATAGTACTGGCTTTCCCCGCCTTTGCGGCCACACCTGTTGTGGGCAAAACCGATGCAGGTGATGCGCTGACCACCGCCGAAGGCATGACGCTTTATACCTTTGACCACGACAAAGAAGGCCTTTCTAAGTGCGAAGGTGGCTGCCTGAAACAATGGCCTGCGGCCAAAGTAGAGGCGAGCGATACCGCCAGCGGCGATTTTACCATTCTGGAACGTGCCGATGGCAGCAAACAATGGCGTTATAAAAACATGCCGTTATACCGCTGGGTGCTGGATTTAGAGCCAGGCCAAGCCACCGGTGATGGCGTAGGAGGCGTGTGGCATGTGGCTAAACCTTAGTGCTGTTTTCGCGCTTATTCTATGCTTAGGCTCAGCCCACGCTGAACCTTTTGCTGTGGTGAGCGATAGTTTCTCGCCCGATAACGAGATTTTCGAAGGCCAAGTGTTTAACGGTTTTGGCTGTACAGGCAAAAATATTTCGCCCCATGTGCGGTGGAAAAACCCGCCCGCCAACGCCAAAACCTTTGCGGTGACCATGTTCGACCCCGATGCCCCCACGGGCAGCGGCTGGTGGCATTGGATTTTGCTGGATGTGCCCGAAGATATTCTCGACATTGGCGAAAACCGCGCCACCTACGGTACAGTGTATAAAAACGACTATGGCGTGGCCGATTACGGCGGCCCATGCCCGCCCGTGGGGCACGGCTTGCACCATTACCGCCTGACGGTGTGGGCGCTGCCGCAAAAGCTGGAGTTGCCAGCCGAAAGTACAGCCGCCCTTGTTGGCTACCATTTACATGCCACGGCCATAGCCAGCGCCACCATTGTGGGCACCTATGGGCGCAAATAGGGGTAAATGCTGATGGACAACACCGCCCGCTTGCTCGAGCCCGATGTGCTGCTGGGCGAGCCGCAAGATGTGGCCCTGCGCCCGCAAAAATTGTCTGATTTTGTGGGCCAGCAAGTCATTAAAGATAACCTCTCCATCTTCATCCAAGCCACCAAGCAGCGGCAAGGGCGGGGCGAGGGGGGTAGCCTCGACCATGTGTTGCTGAGTGGCCCACCGGGCTTGGGCAAAACCTCACTTTCCTACATTTTGGCGAAGGAGCTAGGGGTTGGTATGCGCAGCACCAGCGGCCCAGTTATTGAAAAAACGGGCGATTTGGCCGCCATTCTTACCAGCCTCGAACCCTACGACGTGCTGTTTATCGACGAAATTCACCGCCTGCGTCCGCAAGTGGAAGAAGTGCTTTACCCCGCCATGGAAGATTTTAAGCTGGATGTGGTGATTGGCGAAGGCCCCGCCGCCCGCACGGTTAAAATTGACGTACCGCCCTTCACCTTGGTGGGTGCCACCACCCGCGCGGGTATGCTCAGCAACCCCTTGCGCGACCGCTTTGGCGTGCAATGCCGCTTGGAATTTTATGACACGCCAGACCTCACCACCATTGTCAGCCGTTCCGCCAAATTGCTGAATGTGGCGATAGAGGGCGATGCCGCCTTTGAAATTGCCCGCCGCAGCCGTGGCACACCGCGTATTGCCAACCGCTTGCTGCGCCGCTTGCGTGATTTTGTGGAAGTGTCGGGCGATAAAACCCTTACCCGCACCTTGGCCGATAGTGCGCTGAAACGCTTGGAAGTGGACGCCCAAGGCTTGGATAAAAACGACTACCGCTATTTGGATTTGTTGGTGAATAAATTTGCGGGCGGCCCCGTGGGGGTAGAAACCCTTGCCGCCGCCACCGGCGAAAGCCGCGATACGTTGGAAGATGTGGTGGAACCTTACCTCATTCAACAAGGTTTCCTCCAACGCACGCCCCGTGGCCGCATGGCCACCGAGCGCGCCCGTAAAATCGTCGAATAACCCTAACGCCGAACGGCCACGCATTGCTGCGTGGCCGTTCGGTTGTGCTC
>JBAQUW010000069.1:0-6176 GCA_049297755.1 Alphaproteobacteria bacterium | reverse complement strand
CCACCCGATATTTCACAATGGCGCGTGGCTCGCCTTTAATGGATGGGTCAATGTGAATATCCGAGGAACGCGCGTCAATGGCATTGCCAATAATCCGGTCGAGCAGTTGTTCTGCCTCCATCCCCGTATCTACATCGGCACTTTCTCCTGCCAACCAGTAAGCACCTGCTACTTCACGCATGGCAAAATGCCACACAATGCTATAGCCTATCAAATATTCATGAATACCCGCCTCTAGCAACAAATCGCGGGCACTCTCTTCTTGCGCAACGTGCAACTCTTTCACGCCATCGCGGTTTATCAACCGAATAGGAATCACCCGCTTATTGTAAAGTAAGGTGACCACGGCAGGTGGCAACTCGGCACGCAACCCCATGGCTTCTTGGGGTAAATCTAAATACGACATCAGCTCCAGCCGATAATTCGCCCGCGCCACAGCCCGCGCCAACTGGACTTTGCTGATAATTTTTTGATTCAGTAAATTTTTGCACACCAACTGCGGCAAAAGTCCGCTTTTTAAAGCTTCTGCTATTTTACCTTTGGCAAGTGGGTCTATGCCTAAATCGGCAGATTTATATAGAATATTGAGGATGCGTTCATATAAATTGTTTTGGTTATCGTCCTGCCGTTCAACCACACTCTCTGGGGCAGCGGCCTCCCCAAGCAACCCATAAGCAGGTGCAGCGGTAGTGCCAGATAAAGCTTGTAACAGACCATCAACAGGCTGTTCGCCACCTTGCGCATACATATCAGCCGAAGCGGCCACCCCTAGTGCTGGGGTGGCCGTCGGTGCTAATGCGGGGGCAGATGCACGCTGTATTCCGCTTTCTACCCCTTGCGCCGCCTGTTGTTGTTCTTGCTGCGCGACCACGGTGTTTCCTTTACCCTTTTTACTCGATTAAGTTGGCGATATAGCACACATCCAAGTACTGGGCGTTGGCACTCGGCGTAGAGCCACCCAACGTACACACGTCTTGTTCAGCAGCGGTGTGCGTACGGTAGAGCACGCGCCCAATGGCTGCATCTAAGGCGGAATCTAATTTCTCATCAGCTTCCAACACTTCCCCGCGCGAAACGTGCCGTACGTTCACCAAAATATAGGTAAATGTGCCCAACAACGATGCTGCAGGGGGTGTACCCTGGTGCATACGCACCGTATCAAGCGCTGTATTGCCGCTGCCAAAACCGTGCACAGGCGTGTTACCCACATAACGAATCCCAGGCATACGGTTTGTCACAATCCCTGTGCAGCTGGCGCCGTTACACACGTTGGCAATAAAGTCAGGGTCGGTCAACGCCACAGTTTGCGCTGTAATTGCCTGAATGGGGAAAAAGCTAAATGCCGTAATCACCGCACTATCAGCCTGTGTTGGCCAACGGCCATGCTCCGCAAAAAAGGCACCTGTGGCATCTTCAACTTGCTTCAGCTGCGAAGCAAATTTAGAACCACCTGCCCGCGTAATCAGTTCCCAACCTACAGTCGCAATAATAATCGTCACCAATATGGCAATAATCGCTACCACCAAAATGGTTTGGTCTAAGGTATAACCCGCTTGCAGTTTTTTCTTCAGCTGGCTTTCTAGGCTTTGTTTCATCATGTTTTTCCTTACTTCGTTTATCTCTATTTGGGTATTTTGTTAGTACAAGCGGCGTACTTGCAACAACACCACAAATTCTATTTTCTCAAAGGTTATCCCTTCTTGGCCAGCCAGCTTGCCAACCACAGGGGCCTCGCGCAGCAAGGGCACGCCTGCTTCGCGGTCAATGGCTATGTTTTTGGTCAAGCCTCCAGCCACTTTAATTTCATTATCGCGCACCCGTACTTTTTGGTCAATCAAGCGGGTTTCGGGAATCGGAATTTTATCCGAACCAATTTGCGTAGCACCAGAATAAATCGGCGATTCAAACTCCCCAATTTGCGACAAAATAGGTATTTGAATACTTACCGTATGGGGCTCACCCTCATCAGCAATTTGCGCACTGGCAGAAAATTGCAGACCAAAGAATTGATACTTAAGTTCAGTATTAAAATTAGTGGTTGTGCCTGATGCAGTTGTTTCCGTAACCGCCTCGCGCACAATAAATGGCTTGCTCGAACCATCGACCAACGTCGCCTGCTGACGGTCCATCAGCTCCAACATCGGCTGCATCAATTGGTACGTGGTGCCAAATTTTTCCACCAAGCGTACAGCGGCTTCCAAATTACCGGCTAAACCTAGCGCCAGCCCACCGCCATTACCTGTGGATTGTGACAAACTTTCCTGAATAGCCGCCGTCACACTGCTAAACCCATTTTGGTCGAGCACCTGACCATCATCAACACTTATAGTTCCACCTTGGTCAAATGCATGGTCACGTTTCACCGCCAACACCCGCGCTTCTAACAATAAACGACGGCTAGCAATATCTTCAACGCGGCGAATAATTTCATCGGCCTGATCCAGCACATCGCGTGGGGCACGCATTTGCACCAAACCTACACTTTTATTGATGCTGATATACCCGCATGACAGCGCTGTACTATCCGTGCCACCCGCTAACCCAGCATCTGCTGTGCTGGTGGCGGCAGCGGTGGTAGCAGCAGCCCCACCACTTAAACTGGGCGGAGGAAGCAATTCGCTCCCAGCGCCTGCTGTACTCGTTTCTCCCTCGCCCTCACTCAGCTGAGAATCTATGCAGCTATTCTGAATCAACTGCGTCAAATCTTTTTGCACTTCATCCCACAGTTTACGCTCACTTTTAATGGTCACCTTGGCCGAGCCGCCCAACTCTTGTGCCGAACCTGATTCCTCGCTATTGCCAGAGAATGATGACTTGTAGCTCGCTTCTTTTTCATCGGTACGGTCTTGTTCATGCAAACTCAGCGTCCACTGACGACTTGGCAAACCACCAATCGTCATATAGTCACCACGGTCTTCTAAGCTCATGCCGTGTGGCGCCAATAACGCATCAAACGCATCGTAGCAGCTTAAATTTTTCAAGGCAGTGGTGACCCGCACATTGTTGAGCTGGGCTTTATTTTCAGGAATAACAACGTTAAAGCCACACTGCTGGGCCAGCCCACGCACGGCCTGAGAAAGTACAATGTTCACCCCAGGAGAAAATTCTTCAATTTTGGCTTCACTGGCCGATGGCAGCACCAACAAACGGCGGTCACCTTCCCGAATAATCTGTACTTTAAACACATCTTCAATATAAGCGCGCGCTTCATCAAAGCTCAGCGCATTCACCACCACATTTTCTGCACGGCCTTTACGCACGCCATTGCCCCAACGCACAGCCACGTTATAGGTGCCTGCAATGCGGTGCATCACTTCTTCCAAGCCACGGGTTCCGCTCATGCTCAGCACGGCATCAGCCTTCATTTGCTGTTTGCTGATAGGCTCACCTACCCCCACAATTGCGCGATTCAGTTCTTTGCCTTCCTTATAATCCTTATAAGGATTCGCAGGACTATTTTTTTGAATGGTACTGACATCGGAGCAAGACGCCAGCAATACCGCCACGCCCAAAGCCAAGGCACTTTGCATCCACCGCGATTTTAACTGACGTGCCATGGTTATTTTTCCATTCCTTTATAACCAAACTTCCCATCATGCGTCACCACCACCAATTTGCCGCCAGGGAAAATTTCGTACTTCAAGCCAAACAATTTCAGCAACCTCTCCATGGCCACATTAAAGGGTTCTTCCACGTGGGCAGGTTTCAGCACTTGGTCGCGCCCCGCATACATGCGCAAGCGCCATTGGCCTTGGCCTGCTTGGTTCACCACATTTTCCAAGGCATCTACCAACGGAATTTCGTCATAGTGGAGCGACACCAAGGCCTCCTTCAGCACCCGCTCCGTCACAGCCACACTGCCACCTTTGGTTTCTTCAGCCCCTACTCCTGCGGTTTGGCCTTGCAAGCGGTAACCACCCGCGCGGTCAGTAATCACCATGCGGTGGGTTTCATCATACCGAATCACGCGCAATGGCTGACCCGAGCGCGTTTGCACCCGCGCCAACAACGCATTCAACACATTCACAAACGGCTCTTCGGCATAAATTGAAATTTCCATTTCAGGCAAGCCCGCATTTTGCTCGTCCAAATCCCACACCACAGCCCAATCGCTGGCGCCAATTTGGTCCATCATGCGCTGCAAGGCGCGCCGAATAGAGATGCGCTCTTCACGCAAACGCACCAAGCTGTTGTGCATATCCACCACCGCACCCGCTTTTGGCGCACCCGCCACAATTTCTACCCCACCATCGCCCACGGGCGCGCCCGCATAGGCATTACCCAAAGGCTGGGCACCAGGGTCACTCACCATGCCTGCAGGGTATTCCGCTGAATAGCCATTGGCCGCCTGCCCACCCGCATAGCCCGTGTAGGGCGTTGCCACTGGGGCCATTTGCGCCATACGCTGGGCTGCATATTCATCTTGCGGCAAAGGCGCATATTGGGTGGCATCGGTGGTCATGGCGCCACCACTCAGCAACCCAGGATCTTGCGAAATCCGATCCATCTCGGCGCCCATCGAAGCCGCACCATTAGACAATACATTCAAATTCCGTTCATACATATCAGGATCTTGCGCACCACCATCAGCTTGGCGTCCGCCCCACGCCTGCAGCTCATTGTCGCGCATCAGGCGGTATTGGTCATGGCTGGGCACAAACACGCCACGGGTATCATCAGCATAATCTGGCGTCGTGGTCATCGTCACCGGAGGAACATACCCTGGCACAGGTGCCGCAAAACTTGTCAGCGGCGCAAGCCACGTGCCACACAGCACTGGCAGGGCCAACGCGCGCACCACTTTAGTTATGCATTTATGTTTGTTTTTCGCCATTTTCATGGGCACATACCATCCTACACTGGGGTCTTTTTTGGGCTACAGTCCAGCCAATTGCATTGCTGTATTACCTGTCCTTACCTACAGGCTACCACAGACCACAACATATAGTGAAAAAATCTTATCAAAAACATACAGCATACTGTTGCACGAGAAACACTCCCCCTTGCTTTCTTCGCCACAATTCACCCCCATTTCCCCTAAAATCTGGGCTTTTTCAGCAATTTCGCTTACACTTGCGGGTATGAATGTCAGCCGTTTTCATTGCACCTGTCAGCCACACCACCTCGCGCTAGGTTTTGTGGATAACTTGACAGCGCCCCCTTCTCAGGTTCACTTTTAACCCATGGGCCCAAGGTTTCGGTTTATGTTGGTGATGATTCTGCTGGCCACAGCCCTGTGGGGCTATGTGCTCATCACGCACTTTTTATTGGCCGATGATGGCCTGCATTTTGGCCGCTATATCAGCGGCGCCCTCACTGTGGGCGCGGCCACCTTGGCGGGTTATTTGCTGATTGTCTTTGGCGTACATATGCTCGATTTTCGCGATAGCCACAAAACCGGCTTCGAAGCTTCCACCGTTGACCACACTGGCACAACCTTTAACCTGAAACTCTCGCTCAGCAAATTTTTGCCCGATATTGTCAATCCGCCCGTCGCCAGCGGCCTTTCCGCCTTAGAATCGGAACTCATTGGCTTTTACAACAGCTTAGGCACATGGCCATACGATTTATCGCGCCCCGATTACCACCTCAATACCCACGCTTTTGCCTTTTGGCGCATCATGTGCGGTTTGCCCAACGTCACCAGCATTCACCGTGTAGCCGCTTTGGCGTACGATATCGGCAAAGTGTACGCCTACCGCGAAAAACGCACCATTCCCCCATGGTGGCAATGGCGCGAAAAACCCACCAGTCGTTACAGTTTCCGCAGCCACGAACACGGCGGCATGGCAGCTTTTTTGCTCTCGCAAATGCCCGCCTTTCATCAGTTTCCTGAAGGGCTGGATGCCGAACGGGCCCGCACCGTACGCCGCGCCCTGCTCACCGCCATTCGCTACAGCCGCGACCCGCTAAAGTTACCCAGCAACAGCGACCCCCTCGCCCGCGACATTCTCGACATGCTCAGCCGCGCCCAAGCCAACATGCTCACCAGTGGCCAAGGCACCACGGTGGCCGAGGTTTCCGCCGCCGATATCGCCGCGCTCCATGCCGAAGTGCTAAGCCTGCTGCCCAACGTGCTGGCCCAATTTCCGCTGAACAATGCCGATACCACACCCGACACCCCCGCCCTTTACCTTGGGCGTGGCGTGTTGGCCCTGCGGCAAGAACCCTTGGCC
>JBAQUW010000068.1:0-2956 GCA_049297755.1 Alphaproteobacteria bacterium | reverse complement strand
CTGTATATCCGCTATAGGGGTGGGCATTAAGTAAGGAATTGAACGATGAAGCAAGGCATTCACCCCGAATACCACACCATTGAAGTGCAAATGACCGATGGCACCAAATACCAAACCCGCACCACATGGGGCAAAGAAGGCACCACCATGCAATTGCTCATCGACCCCAAAAACCACCCTGCCTACACTGGCCAACGCCGCCAGATGGACCAAGCAGGGCGTATCGATAAATTCAACACCAAATACGGCCGCAAAAAAAGCAGCTAGGCTTAAAAAGCCCCTCACCGAGGGGCTTTTATGTACCTTGCCCAACCCGCCAGCCCTGCATTAGAATAGGCCATGCCCATGCCCCTCTTTTCCCTCCTCAACCCACACCTCCTTTTTGGGGCAGTCTTATTTGCCGTCAGTACATTTCTAGATAAAACCTACAACCTCCCCATTGCCGACCTCATCATTCCGCTCTATAGCCTGTGGCTTATGCTCCGCCAAGGCAGCCGCGCCGCCACCCACACCATGCCGGGTGTTGTGCTGGCGGTGCTTCTCTTGGTCTGGGTCACCATCTCCAACATCAGCCACAGTGTGCCGCTCGACTACCAACTGCGCCGCATCCTCAGCATTGCCACGCTGTTTATTCCCCTCTACGCTTTTATGTGGAGCCGCGACAAAGCCCCCCTGCTGGCCATGATGCTTGGCATGATGCTTGGCTTTACCCTTTATTTTTGCGGCTCTACCCTACACACCATGGCCACACAGCTCGATGCCCGCGCACTCCGCTGGATTCAACCAACCCCCGTCATTCTGCTGGCCGTTCCTTTTATTTTACGCCATCAGGCCTCTTTTGCCCTACGCGCTTTATTTATCGTGGCCGGCGTCGTCAGTGTTCTGGTTAGCTTTTGGATTGAAGCGCGCGGCCCTATCGTCTCTCTCCCCGTGGCGCTGATTCTTTTTGCTGGCGCCATGTTCCTGCCTATGCCCCGCCTGTTTTATGCCGCAGCACTCACAGCAGCCCTTACTTTACACTTCGCCACGGGGCTTTACACCAACGCCGTCAATCAAGTCATCACCTCCAACCACATGACTATCAGCAACATGGAACGCGCGGCCGCCATCGATTATTCTTTGGCCACGGCCAACCAGCACCCATGGTTGGGCATTTCCCAACTCACATATATTCAAGATTTTCCGCGCTACTTCGCCAGCCTACCCTTTGTTCAAACCACCGTTGAAATGGTAGAAACCCCCCACAACACCTTCTTGGAATATGCGGTATTCTATGGCTACCCAGCGGCACTGCTGATGCTGCTGGCTATGGTGCGCTTGCTGTGGCACCCCACCCGCCATGCACTCACCGCCCGCCACTTTGGCACCGCCCTTATTGTGGCCGATATCATTCGCCTGTCCGCCTTCTACGGCATCAGCGGCATTTACCGCCCTGAATGGTTCATGGGCATTCTGCTGCTCTACTGGCTCAACCACCACCTCAGCACCACGCCCACAGCATCTCAACCAACCTCCTCCACCACCGGCGTGTAATGGCGGTCGAGGAGGGGCGCTATGCTAAATCTAGTTTGGTTCCATCGTTTAATAAACGTATCTTTTTAACAACATACGCAAGGCCTGCTGCATATCTGCGCCATTTTTCGGAAACACCAACTTCTGCAGCCACGGCAGCCGGCCAACCCCCCACCCACACGCCAAGCACAGCATAGCAACCAGCGGAAAAACCACTGCCATTTGCACGCCTGCCGATAACTGCAACGGCTTAACCACAGCTATCGTCAAGGCTTGGTTAAACAACGGGTGCAGCAAATACACCATCATCGAGCACTGCCCAAACCACACCAATACAGGCACACGCTCCCACACAGGAGCTAACCGAAACAACAGCACATTCACCACCACCATCGTGGCCCCATGCAACAGCCATAGCAAGGGCTGGTTGCTGAGGCTATACAGATACATATCGCCTATATTCACCACCACATGAGCCTCCACACTCATCGTGAGCAACAACAGCGCCAAACCTGCCAGCCCTAAGGTGAGCACCTTATCGCCAGACTGCTGCCATCGGCTATGAACCCACCCTACCACCAAGCCGTAAGGAAAAATCGCCAGCGCAATCAATATTCCCCACGGAATATTGTGCTTCCACTCAGGCCAACTGCCCAAAGTCAGCGCCACACCACAGCACCCAGCCAGCACCACCACACGCACCATCAACGGGGCCACCACCCAGCCCGCCCGCAAAATAGTCAACATCAACAATGCTGGCAAAAACCATAACATTTTCAACCCTGTTGCCATATCCAAATGGTAAGCGCTGGCAAGGGTTAATCCTTTCAGCCACAGCCCTACATAAGCCGCCACACTTATGCCTTGCGGCCACACAAACACCACCCCAAACAGCACGCTGTAAAACATAAAAAACCACCCAAACGGCACACCATAACGCACCAGCCTGGTCTTCACAAAAAACCAACTGAGTCGTGGCGAATCCGTTAAAAAAGGCAGCAACAAAAATCCCGCCACGTGGAAGGTATAAAGCGCGTCATACCCCACCCGATACGCCGTTTGCATAGCGCCCATATGCCCCAACACAATCAATAAAATCAGCAGCCCTTTCAGGCCATTCAGTGGCACAGTGTGCACGCGCGTTTCCATGCCCCATCTATACAAGACCCCCCCATTTTTTGACAGCTTTTTCATCTTTCAATAAAATCTCACCCCACCCGCAAAAACGCCATCACTTTGTCTGACAAACTTTGCCATCATCCGACAAACGTCTCCTGCCTAAAAAATCAGCAATCCATGCTGCCGCCCCCCACCTCTCCCCTTACCCTTACTCTATCCCACTACCGCGCTTGCGCAAAGGCACTTTGCGTGTTGCCCGTGCATCAAACCGCCATCAACCAGCCATCGCCAGCTCATAAAAATGGCATGTCAATCCCAGCTATCC
>JBAQUW010000067.1:0-4802 GCA_049297755.1 Alphaproteobacteria bacterium | reverse complement strand
GCACCATACACCCCACCAACACCACCCCAACGTAACGAAAAGGACACCCCATGCCCACCCTCGCCCTCATCGGCTTTGGCCAATTTGGCCAGCTGGTTGCCCAGCACCTGACGCCACATTTTACCGTGCTGGCGTACGATGCCGTGCCCAACACCGCCGCAGCAACACGCCTCGGCGTCACCCTCACCAGCCTAGAAACTGCCGCCAAGGCCGATGTGGTGGTGCTGGCCGTGCCCACGCAAAGTTTGCGGGAAACGCTGATGGCCATTGCACCCCATGTGCAGCCCAAGGCGTGGGTGATGGATGTGTGCTCGGTGAAAGTATTGCCCGCAACATGGCTGGAGGAGCTGCTGCCGCCCCATGTGAATAGTGCCGCCACCCACCCTTTGTTTGGCCCGCAAAGTGGGGCCAATGGCATTGCAGGGCTTGGCATTGCCGTGTGCCCCGTGCGCGGCGATGTAGCACCCGTGTGCGCGTTTTTGCAGGAAAAATTGGGGCTCAAGGTTATTCTCACCACTGCCGCCGAACACGACCAACACATGGCCTATGTGCAAGGGATGGCACACCTGATTGGCCACGCGCTGCAAAGTATGGATTTGCCTGCCACCCCTATGGCCACCAAGTCTTACAACGCCTTACTGGAACTAAAACACCTGCTGCAACACGATACGCCCGAGCTGTTCCAAGCCATTCAAACCCTCAACCCCCACGCTGCCCCCGTGGCGCAGCAACTCTTGGGTAATATGCAAGCATTGTTGGCAAAAAATCCACAAACACCCCACAGTGACACATAAGCCACACAAAGCGGCAAAATACCCACGCCTGTCACGCCACCTTTTATGCAAAAACCCTTGGTGCAACTTGGGTTTGCTCTACCCACCACCGCGCCCCGCCAGCCACCCCCAAAAGTGTGACAAAAAGCCTACACTTACCCACAAAAGAACTGATATAAATCAATCAGCTGCATTGACGAGCCGCTGCGGAGCCGCTATTGTACAGCTTAGTAACCCGCATAATAATTTTATGCAAAAACAAAGGCTTAACAAAAACACTCATGGCAAACCCCATTGCATATCTTGGCAGGCTGACCATTGCCACCGTGCACGAAGCGGGGGCAATTAGCTTGTTTTTTGGGCGGTTTTTAAGCTTTGCTGTACGGTTGTCTGTTCCTTTCAAACAATTCATGAAACAGGCCGAGGCTGTGGGCTTTAACAGCTTACCTATTGTTTTATTAACAGCTTTTTTTACGGGCGGCGTGCTGGCTTTGCAAAGTTATAACGGCATTGGCAACGAAGCCTTGGCCAACAGCCAGCTTGGCCGCGTGGTGGCGCTTTCGATGTTGCGGGAATTAGGGCCAGTTTTGGCCAGTTTGATGGTTGCTGGCCGCGTGGGCGCGGCCATTGCGGCAGAGTTGGGCACCATGCGCGTGACCGAGCAAATTGATGCGTTGGTGACGCTGGCCACTAACCCCATACGCTACCTTGTAGTGCCGCGTATTTTGGCGTGTATGCTCACGTTACCGCTGTTGGTGATTTTGGCCAACGTGGTGGGTATTGGCGGAGGTTATGTGGTGGCCAAGAATGTGATTGGCATGAACGGCCAGTTGTTTTTGACCAGTGCCTTTAATGGCATTGATGGCAGCGACATTACGCTGGGGCTCATCAAAGCCGTGGTGTTTGGTTTGCTGGTTGGCTTGATGGGCACTTATTTTGGCTTCAACACCAAAGGTGGCGCAGAAGGTGTGGGCCGCGCCACCACCGTGGCCGTGGTTTATGCGTCTGTCGCAATCCTCATTTCTGACTACTTTATCACCGCCATTTTTGTGAACATTGAGGGGGTGCTATGAGCAAATCTCCTGCCCCGCAAGCGAGCACTGCCGCCAACACTTCGGCCAAAATGAGCCTGCGCAATATTGGCAAACACTTTGGCGAAAAAGCCGTGTTGGAAGGTTTAAATTTGGATGTGGCCAAAGGCCAAACGTTGGTGATTATTGGCGGCTCGGGCAGCGGAAAATCGGTGTTGTTGAAGTGCATTTTGGGCCTGATTCAACCCGACACCGGCAGCGTGATGATTGACGGGGTGGACACCACCAAACTGAAAGACCGCGCCCGCATGCAGCTGATGAAAAAGTTTGGTATGTTGTTCCAAAACGGTGCGCTGTTCGACAGCATGACCATTTGGGAAAACGTGGCCTTTGGCCTGCTGGAGCAAGGCATGAAGCCTGCCAAAGCCCGCGAGATTGCGATTCAAAAACTGGCGTTGGTGGGGTTGGATGACAAAGTAGCGGCGCTTTCGCCTGCTGAACTTTCGGGCGGGATGAAAAAGCGTGCTGCCTTGGCCCGCGCCATTTGTTTGGAGCCTGAAATTATTTTTTACGACGAGCCCACCACCGGCCTTGACCCCATTACGTCGGACGTGATCAACAGCCTGATTTTAAAACTGCAAAAGCAATTGGGCATTACCAGTGTGGTGATTACGCACGACATGCACAGCGCCTACAAAGTGGGCAACACGCTGGCTATGTTGTACCAAGGGCGGTTTATTGCGCAGGGTACGCCCGCCGAGATTCAGAAATCTGACAACCCGTATGTGAAGCAATTCATAAATGGGGAAGCTGAAGGGCCAATAAAAATGGCTGTCAGACGCGATTAAATTTGATATAAATACAGGAACGAAAAAGGAAAAACACCATGGCCATCTCTTCCGAAACCAAAGTAGGCTTACTGGTACTGGCAGCTGCAGGCGGCTTTGGCTGGCTGGGCATGCAAAGTGGCAACTTTGGCCTGGGCGGCGTGAACAACGCCCGCGAGCTCTCCAGCGTGTTTAGCGACGCCAGCGGGTTGAGCATTGGCGCCCCTGTGAAATTTTCGGGCGTGCCTGTAGGTGCGGTGACGGATATTCGCCTAGCCCCCAATGGTGGTGCAGAAATTACCTTTACTGTGAAAAACGACGCCCCCCTGCCCGCAGGTGTGGCCGCGCAAATTACCACCAACGGTTTGATTGGCGAAAAATATTTGGCGCTGATGACGGGCGCTGCCACTGCTGGGCAATTGGCGCCTGAGGCCACGTCTATCCCCAGCGCAGGCACAGTGGCGCCTGAGGATATTGCCAGCAATTTCTCGAAGGTGGCAGACGATTTGGGGGCCATTACCAGCAGCTTGCGCAGTGCGATTGGTGGGCCAGAAAATGCCTCGAAATTACAGAACATTGTGAACAGCTTTGAAGGTTTTTCAGGCCGCTTAGACCAAATGCTGAACAAAGAAATTGGCCAAGGTGATATTGGCGAAATTGTGGGCAACCTGAAAGCGGCAAGCGCCAGCTTGAAAGATTTGCTGGGCGGCGTTGATGGCAAAGGTACTGGCCAAATGCTGGGCAACTTTAGCAAAACGGCAGAAAACTTGGCCAAAATTACCGAGCGTTTGGAACGCGGCGAAGGCTTGCTGGGCCAAATGATGAGCGATAACCCCCAAAACAACACCTTGGTGGCCGACCTGCAACAAGCGGCTAAAGACCTGAAAGCCATTACGGGCAAGGTAAACAGCGGCGATGGCACCATTGGCAAATTGGTGAACGACCCTGACATTGCTGATAAACTTTCAAGCACCCTCGATACCTTTAGTGGTGCCGCCGAGCGTTTGGAAAGCTTCCGCACCGAAGTGGATGCCAGTGGGTATAATTTGGTGGCCGAAAATGGCGTGAGCAAAGGCAGCCTGCAAGTGACCCTTGCCCCCCGCCCAACCCGCTACTATGTGCTGGGGGTTACGGCTGATGGCCTGGCCAATGAATCGGACAACACCGAAGGCACCAGCCCCTACCACAACAAACATTTTGGCAACCAAACCAAGTTTACCGCCCAATTTGGCCAAGTGTATGAGAATGCCTTTTTTGGCCAAGACCTTGGCTTGCGCTTTGGTTTGAAAGAAAGCAGCGGCGGCATTGGGGCGGATAGTACCGTGGCCCTGCCTTTCAAAAACCGCTTTGTGGACAACATGGTGCGCGTGAGTGCCGATGTGTATGACTGGGGCGGCGAAAACAGCAACGATGTGGATGCACCCCACGTTGACCTGAAAGCCAAAGTGGGCATTAAAGGCATCTTCGACAACAACATGTATGGCTTGCTGGGGTATGACAATATGCTCAACCAAGAATACGGTTCACCCATTGTGGGCTTGGGCTATAAATTCCAAGACGATGACCTGAAATATGTGGTGGGCGCAGGGTTGTAATTCCCATGGTTTCAGCCCGCACTGCTGCTATGGAACTGTTATATAGCGCCGCTGCAATTCAGGGCCGCGTGGATGATATTGCCAGCAGCCTGAACCGTGCCCACAAAGGCCAGCCCTTGGTGCACGCCATTGTGATGATGAATGGCGCCATGATGTTTGCCGCCGATGTGGTGCGCAAGCTGAACTTGCCCCTGACCTTGCACTTTTGTGGCGGCAGCTATTTTGATGGGGCCATTAAACACGAGGTTGGTTTGAACCCCCAAACCTTGCCCAGCAGCTTTAACAATGCCCCTGTGCTGATTATTGAAGACATTGTGGACAGCGGCAAAAGTGTGGCCACCATGCGCCAATTGCTGGCCGACCGCCATGCCAGCGAAATTAAATTGGTGACGTTGCTCAAGCGCCAAAGCACCAAAGTGACGCCCGATGAATGCGCCTTTACTATTCCCGATAACTTGTTTGTGGTGGGCTATGGTATGGATTTAGATGGCCGCTACCGCGAGCTGAAGGATATTCGCAAATTGGCCACGGGCACGGGCAGCGGCGTGTGCTAAGGCTGTTGGCATAGGATTATGC
>JBAQUW010000066.1:0-2662 GCA_049297755.1 Alphaproteobacteria bacterium | reverse complement strand
GGATAGGAGTACTTCCCATGGCCAAACAAGGCAAACACCAAACCGTCACCATTCAAGCCGAAGCCCGCGCCGTCAGCGGCAAAGGCATTGCCCGCAAATTGCGCGTGGCTGGCAAAATTCCAGGCGTACTTTACGGCGCCGGCAAAGACCCCGTGAAATTAAGCGTTGTCACCCACAGCATCAACATGGCTATGCAAGCAGGTGGTTTTTACACCCACGCCCACAGCCTAATGCTGGATGGCAAAGAAACCAAAGTGCTGGCGCGTAGCGTGCAACGCCACCCCGTCAGCGAAAACCTCGAACACATCGACTTTATGTACTTCGTAGCCAGCAGCATGGTTACCGTCACCGTGCCTGTGCGTGTGGAAGGCGAAATGGACAGCCCTGGCCTGAAAAGCGGCGGCGTGTTGCAGCTGGTGGAAGCCGAGCTGGAACTGGTGTGCCGCGCCGACAGTATCCCCGAAGAAATCGTTATTTCTGTGGCCGCGCTCGATGTGGGCGACAGCATCCACATGAGCAACATTACCCTGCCCGCAGGTGTGCGTAGCGCCATTGTAGACCGCGACGTGACCATTGTGAGCGTGGTGAGCACCCGTACCAGCACCATGGACGCCTTGGATGCCGCCCCCGTGGGCGATGCCGCTGCCCCCGCCGCCGTACCTTCCGAAAAAGGTGCAGCTGTTGCTGGCGAAGGTGGTACCCCCAACACCGAAGCCAAAGGCACCAAAGATGGCAAAAAAGACGCCAAACCTGCTGCCAAAAAATAAACGAGTGCCCAAAAAAGCCGCCCATAGGGCGGTTTTTTTGTTGGCAGAGTTTATCCCCGCGCAGGCGGGGATCTGTTGAAGCGCACACCCAAAGTCCCTACAGGGGCTTTTTTATTGTACACAGCCAAAAACTATGTTAAATCCTCGCCTTGTTACCCTCCACCTTCCCGCCCTTTTTGCAAAGGAACACACCATGAATGTCGATACGTCCTGCGACCCCGAAGGCTTTGACAAAAACCTCCCTATGCTCATCAACACATGGACGGCCGACATGCTGCTTCAGAAAGTGATGGACGGAAGAATCACGCTCTTGCCCTTTGGTCCTGACGGGCTGCGTGTGCCCATCTTATCTGTGGCAGATGGCCCATTGGAAGGAACAGACTTGTTCCAACTCATGCTGAAAAGCGATTGCTCCGACTATGAGTATTTGAGGGTGCTCACCCCTACGGCTTTGGGGCAAAAGCGCGTGACCTACCGAGGACATATGCATGACCTGATCAAGCATATCTACGTGGTGCCCAAAGCCCACGAAAGCTTTGTGGCCAGCCTATTTGCTTTGGCCGTCCTGCGAGAAGAGCGCGAAGCAGCCAACGCTAAAATCCGCAAGGCCACTGAGGCTCTTGCTGCCCTTACCTAATCCCCCTGCCCTCCTCACGGAGGGCATTTTTATGCCCTTGACAATCGTATACCGCCTGTCTATATCTCCATCGTCACCCCTCAAACAGGAGACATCTCATGGCCCGTGACAACTTTTGGAAAAACCAAGGCTACCCCAACACCCCCGTGGACGGCGTAGCCGCCCCCAACGCCCCGCAGCCTAATGTCGCCGCAACCCCTGCCGCCCCCGTGGCACAGGCAAAGCAGGCGTCAGCACCCGCCCCCAAGCCGGTGAAGGTGGAGCACAAACGCCCGCGCCAGCCGCGTGGCGCCACCCTCAAAAGCTTCGCCGACTTGGGCGGAGCCACCACCTAAAGCCAAAGGCCGTTCTCGCAAGAGAGCGGCCTTTTGGTTTGCATGAAACTCCTGTATATTCAAGTGCATGAAACTGATTGTTGGCCTTGGCAACCCTGGAAAAACCTACGCAAACACCCGCCACAACGTGGGCTGGTGGGTGGTGGATGCGCTTGCCAGCCAGTACGGCTTTGGCGCATGGCAAAAAAAGTTCCAAGGCGAAACCTGCAAAGGCCGCGTGGGTGAGCACGATGTGGTGCTGCTGAAACCCCACACCTTCATGAACCTCTCAGGCAGCAGCGTGCGGGCGGCGGTGGATTTTTACAAAATAGATGTGGCCGACGTGTGGGTGGTGCACGACGATTTAGATTTAAAACCCTTGGTGGTCAAAACCAAGCAAGGCGGCGGCGATGCAGGGCATAATGGCCTGAAGGACATCACCCGCGTGCTGACCAACAACTACCACCGCCTGCGCTTGGGCATTGGCCGGCCAGAGCTGAAGGAACAAGTGAGCGATTACGTCCTCCACCCCTTTGGCAAGGACGAGGCCGAGAAGTTTGCGGCGTTGTGTGTTGAGTTGGCCAAGGGGTTTGGAGAGCGGTTTGGGTAACACGCAGGCCATCAAACATCCTCCGTTTCCCCCGCCGTGCTTGAGCGGGGGTCTCGGCAGGGCAACTCCGGTGTTTGTGTAAGACGAAAAAGATCCCCGATCAAGTCGGGGAAAACCGCTTTTATTTTGGCCACTTATGCCACAAAGGGAATTGGCCAAAAGGTTTGCCGAACGCCTCAAATAGTCCTCCGTCATCCCAGCGGAGGCTGGGATCCAGTAGCCTTTCAATTTAAGCAACAATGCCGTATTCATAAAACATGTTCATCCAACCGACACCTAGATTCCCGCCTCCGCGGGAATGACGGAGACACCCATTCACACCACAAAAAACGCC
>JBAQUW010000065.1:0-4320 GCA_049297755.1 Alphaproteobacteria bacterium | reverse complement strand
GATGAAGAAGCTGAGGAAGGGCGTAGAGAATATCTTTCAACCTTTATTGACCATACCTTCTTTAATGGCACTCCCGACGAAAATGGTACTACCTACACAGCAGATAGCCTTGCTGGTAAAATGGATGCTCATATCGAAAACTTTGCTCGCGGGCTGATGGGGATCAATATTGAAGAAACCTTTCGCCGCACAGAGATCATGGCTCCTGAACATGGCGAACCAGAAATGTAATACGCCTCCTAGCCCCCGCAAGGGGGTTGGTTTTTAGCAATCACTGCACAATCACCCGAAACACCCTCTCCCCGCGCTGATACGTAATTTTCCACTGTTGCGGGCGGCGGGCCACGGCGGCGGCCACATCCACCAAGGTGGCCATGGGGCGGCCATTCACTTCTTGCAGAATATCGCCCACTTTCAGGTATAAACCTGCCACCCCTTTTACTTGGGCGGGCACGCCCACCACGGCCAAGCCTTCGGTGGCCAAAGGTAAACTCAGTTCTTGATTCAGGGTGGGGGAAAGTTTCTCCACCACATAGCCCGTGAGTGGGCTGTCGCCTTCAATCACCAATTGGCTGGAAGGCTCGCGGTCGGGGATACTCTCAAACTGCACCTGCACATCTAAGTTCTGCCCAGCCCGCCATAGGGTCAGCGGCACTTTGCGCCCTGCCAGTTGCGGTGTGGTCAAAATCCGCGCATTAAAGCCCCGCGTATTGGCCACAGGTTGGCCGTCTAACGCCAAAATCACATCGCCAATCTGCACGCCTGCATTAGCCGCTGGGCCTTGAGGTGCCAATTCGTTCACCATCACACCCTGTGGGGTAGGCAAGCCCAATTGCGTGGCCAATTCTGCCGTTAAATCTTGCCCCGTGGCGCCCAACCATGGGCGGCGCACTTTGCCACTGGTCACAATATCTTCTACCACCGCTTTCACCACACTGGCGGGTGTAGCAAAGCCAATACCCAAGCTGCCACCGCCATTTTTGCTAAAAATGGCGGTGTTAATGCCCACCACGCGCCCCGTGCTATCCACCAGCGCCCCGCCGCTGTTGCCGGGGTTAATGGCCGCATCGGTCTGAATATAATTCCCCAGTTGCGATAACTGCGCATTGCCCCGCGCCACCGCACTCACAATACCCATGCTGACACTCTGCCCAACGCCGTAAGGGTTGCCAATGGCCAGCACCACATCGCCCACGGTCAGGCTGTCGCTATCGCCAAATTTGGCATAAGGCACTTGCTGGCCTTGGCCTAGGTTCAGGCGCAATATGGCAATATCCAAATCTTTATCACCGCCAATATATTTGGCCTCGGCATCGCGGCCATCGTTAAACACCACCTTAATATCGGTGGCCCCTTCAATCACATGCAAGTTGGTAATAATCAAACCATCGGGGGAAACAATCACGCCGCTACCAAGGCTATTTTCCATGCGTTTTTGCACAGGCACGGCGTTGGCAACAAAGTCGCGGAACAAGGGGTCGTCAAACATGGGGTTCACCACACGCCGCGCTACCACTTTTTCGGTAAAAATATTCACCACCGCAGGCGTCACATCCGTCAGCGCCCCACTAAAGCTGGCGCGGGTAGTGGCGTTATTAGCCCGTGGCGGCGCCGCATCGCGCACCCGTGCCGCAAACGCATCGCTCACACACAAACAGAAACCTATGGCCAATAAAACAACAATTTTTTGCATAGCCGCAGCTTAACCTTGCAACGTGCCTTGCGCAACATCTTCCAAAACTTTCCGCACCAAGGGCAGCGTCACGCCGCGTTTTTCCACCAAACTCAAGGTATCCAATTGCCGCACCAACGCATGCAACATGGCAGGGTTGCGTTCGGCCCGCGCCAGCACATATTTCACCACATCGGGCTTCAAGGTCAGCTGGCAGTCGGTCGCCCATTTCAGCAACAATTGGGTCAAATCTGCCTCGGTGGATTGGCCAAGCTCCACCTCGGGCAAGGTCAGCAAGCGCGAGCGCAAATCGGCCAACAACGGCATGTGCGGGGTAATAGAAACCGCGCTTGCCACCACCAACGCCCCGCCGCTTTTGTATAAACTGTTGTAAATATGGAAAACATTTTCTTGGCCAATGGCATCTAACGTATCCACATCGTCCACCACCACGGTGCTGCCTGCGGGTGGCAAAAAGGGTAAGCCCGCCGCCTCCCACACCATGGCGCCCGTGGCGGCCGCCCATGCGTGCAACAGGTGCGTTTTGCCACAGCCCGCCTGCCCTACCAAACGCAGCCCTCTAAAACCATGCATCGTTCCCAGCCGCTGCAAGCCCGCCAAAGCCGCCGCATGGCTGGCAAGCGGCACATAACTGTGTGCCGATACATCGGCCTGCGACGGAAACGGAAACAACAATTGCACACTCACCCCCTATCCATGCCGTGTAGCGGCAGAATGGTCAAGTATTTGTTCGCACTTAGTCGTTATAATAGCTCTTGGTGTAGTGGTAACCATAGCCATAGCCGTAGTACGAACGGCTTTGCTCCACATCCACCTGCGTCAGTACAATGCCCGTAATTTTAGCCCGTGTGCTCACCAACGTGCGCACCGAGGCCTGCGCCAAATTCCGCGCCGTTTCTGCCCAACGCACTACAAACAACACCGTATCGGCAATTTCAGCCAAAGTAAGTGGGTCGGCCACAGCGCTCACGGGCGGGCTGTCCAAAATAATCAGGTCGTATTCTGCCTTTAATTCGGCCAACAACGCCTTCATTTTTTTCGAACCCAACAGCTCGTTGCTGTTCGGCGTATCAGCTCGGGCGGGGATAATATGCAAGCCACTTTCAGGGTGCAGCACGGTCAACGCCTTGCGGGTAATATCGCCCACCAGCAAATCGCCCAAGCCTTTTTCAGAGGTAATATTAAACATTTTGCTGGTACCAGGGCGGCGCATGTCGCAATCCACCAGCACCACTTTTTGCCCACCTTTGGCGGCCAAAGCCCCCATGGCGGAAGCAAAGGTCGATTTACCCTCGTTGGTGACCGACGACGTAATCAACACCACCTTCGCTGGCTCATCAGGGTTAGCAAAATGCAAAGCCGTGCGCACACTGCGAATAGACTCGGCAAAGCTCGAGGTTGGTTTCTCCAAAATATAGCTCACAGGGTGCTTTTGGTGCTTAAACAACGGCACTTGGCCCACCACGCGCAAACCAATGGTTTGTTCCACCTGCTCAGGGGTACGGAAGCCATTATCCAACCGCTCCAACACCAACGCCACAGCCAAACCTAAGCCCATACCTGCAAACAATGCCAGCAGCATCACCAACGTTTTTTTCGGGTAACTGGGCTTCAGCGGCATTTCTGCACGCGCCACCAAGCGGGCATCGGCCTGCTCCAAGTCCACCTGCTCGTTGGTTTCTTTCGAGCGGTTTAAGAATGATTCATACAACTGGCGGTTGGCGCTAGCCTCACGCGTCAATTCCGCCAATTTCACTTCGGCGGCCGTGCTGGTGCCAGCTTCTTTTTGCACGCCGGTCAGGTTTTTTTGCAGCTCAATTTCGCGTGAACGCGCAATTTCCACATCGCTTTCCAAGCTGCCCAAAATATTTTGCACTTCCATGCCAATTTTGCCACGCAAGTCGGTCAGCTCGGCTTTTACCTTGGCCAGTTCAGGGTGTTTGGCGCCGTAACGGGTCGATAAATCTGCCACTTTGCGTTGCACTTCTGCCTCTTGCTCACGCAGGCGCTGAATCAGGTTCGAGCTCAGCACGTCACCCGCCGAATTGATGCGGCCTGTTTTGGCCAACTGCCGAATCCGCCCCAGCTTGGCTTCGGCTTCCGCGCGCGACGTTCTGGCCAAAATCAGCTGGCTGTTCAATTCCGACATCTGCTGATCATTCAGCGTCACGCCTTCTTGCTCATACAAATTGTTTTCTTCGCGGAATTTTTGCACCGCTTGCTCCGAATTGCGCACGGCATCGCGCAACTCTTCCAAGCGCCCGCCCAACCAATCGCCTGCGCGTTTGGTGGCATTGAAACGTGTTTCCAATTGGTCTTTTAAATATTCATCGGCAATGGCATTGGCCAATGTGGCCGACATCTCAGCATCGCGCGCCTGTGCCGTCACAAAAATACTGAACGACCGTGGAGGGTTGCTCACACTATAACGGCCCAACAAAATTTGTACAGCCACCGCACGCGCCGCATCCTCTTGGCTTTCTCCTGCGCCAAAAATAAGGCTCTTCACATAAGCTTTGGCGTGGCCCAACACGCTGGGGGTTAAGCTGGGGTTAAATAAGGGGTCTTCTGTCAGCTTCAATTTATCCACCACACGGCCAGCAATATAGGCGCTGCGGATTACATCC
>JBAQUW010000064.1:0-4981 GCA_049297755.1 Alphaproteobacteria bacterium | reverse complement strand
CAGTATGCCAGTTTATTTTTCACAACCCTTTGCAAAAAGCCTCTTTTCACCCCATATTTAGCCTATGGGAGTACGTTCTATTTCGATTATTTTGCTATTCATCAGCGCCATAGCGCTGGTGACATTCAGTTTTGTAACCCCCGCAGAAGCCCAAAGCACCCTTAGTGCCCGCGACCAACAAGCCAACGCCATGGCCAAAGATTTTTACTGTACCGCCTATAACGTCATCGGCGGCAAAGTGGGCGTATTGATTGGCTTTGGCCTCGCCGCTGGCGGTTTTTTGATGCTGTTATTTCAAGGCTTTAGCATGGGCGCCATTCTCTTCATGGCCATGGGTATTTTTATTACTGCTATTCCGGGCTGGTTTGAAAGCGGCGTTAATGGCGTGGGCGAAATTGCCGCCCCCCTGCGCAACGGCGGCGGCGCCATTGTGCAAGGAGGCTGCCGCTAATGCACGCTTTACCTCTTGTTTTTATTGTGCTATTTCTCAACGCTTGTGGTGAAGATGCGCCAAAGAATCCCCCCTTCCAAAGTTTTGAAAACACATTAGAACGTGACACCGTTGCCTTAGCCATTGAAAAGGATTTAGAACTCAAATTTGCCAATGATCTCTTTAATAGTCCAAACGGTCAATTGGAAGTGATGCGCGTAGAGCTTGATCATGACCCCGCCACCCAAGAAGCTTTTGTGAAAGTGACCAGTAAAGCCACCTGCTCAAACCAAGGTGACTGCTTAATCAATCTCATGCATATTCCTGCCGATGCTTCTAAACCATGGCAAACTACCTATTCAGCATACGGTCAAGATGTCCATATCACAAACGAAAAAATTGACGGCCACCTTAGCTTTTATATCACCCACAGTTTATCCGCTTATCACCGCCACATGTGGGTGAAAGACGACGACTTTGGCAGCCATTATATGCTTGATACCAACGAAGCCACCACCACCTACCCAGGCTGGCAAAAGCAAGAGCAGGCCAAATAATGCGCACCATTTTGCTTGTATGTCTTGCACTTCTTGGCCCTATGGCTTTGCCCATAACACCAACATGGGCCGCTGATTGGGGGACCACCGTTACGCCAGCGACACAACCACCTTCAACCATACAAAACACCTCTGCTAGCCTTTCTGCCCGCGACCAACAGGCCAACGCCATGGCAGAGAGTTTTTATTGCTCTGCCGCCACCATTCTCTCTGGCAACGTTGGCATTCTCATTGGCTTTGGCCTCGCCGCTGGCGGCTTTCTCATGCTTTTATTTCAAGGCTTTGGCTGGACGCCAATGCTCTTGATGGCAGCCGGAATTTTCCTCACTGCCATACCCGGTTGGTTTGAAAGCAGTATGGATGGCTTAGCAGAGCTCACGCAGCCTCTTTCTGGCAAAGCCAGCGTTATGCAAAGCAAATATGCGGGCAGAAGCTTATCAGAATGCGCAGTTGCCGCAGGCTCTGGTGGCGGCACAACCAATTCAGAGCAAACATCTATAGAAGACCGTGGGGCCAACCAATGTGGCGGCGTGGGCAATGGCGGCTGCATTTTAAGTGGCGGCGGGCGCGGATGCTCCAGCGGATTTCAAGATACGCGCAATCTTGCTGGCGCGTCTAAAGTACACGATGGTATTGATTTTAAATGCAATGTTGGACAAAACGTTACATCAAATATATCTGGGCAAGTCATCAGCGTTGGCTGGCAAGGCAGCTGCATGAACCCCACACAATGTGCCCAACCACAAGACAAATGGGGCTATGGTTGGCATGTTAAAGTGAAAGATGACAACGGAAATATCCACTATTTCAGCCACTTACAAGGCAACCAAAACCTAAACTTGCAAGGGCAGCGTATTAACGCTGGCGACAGTATTGGCAGCTGCGGCACAACAGGCACAACCTCTGGCCCCCACGTGGACTACCGAATTCAAACGGGGGTGCAAGCCAACGGCAAACCGCAGTTCAGCGACCCCTGCGCCAACAGTAACGCCTGCGGGTGTTAAGTGCAGGCGTTTTATCAGTTATATCAACACGTTAAACGTTTGATTCTACCCAAGTTTTAAGGGCAGACTTGGGCATGGAGCCTACCTTGGTTTCCACCAATTTGCCACCTTTGAACACCATGAGGGTGGGAATACCGCGCACGCCGTAAGTGCTTGGGGTTTCAGGGTTTTCGTCGATATTCACCTTCACAAATTTCACGTTGGGCAGTTCAGCGGCCACTTCTTGCACCAAGGGCATCAGCTGGCGGCAGGGGCCACACCACTCGGCCCAAAAGTCTACCACCACGGTTTGGTTGGCAGAAAGCACTTCAGAATCAAAGGTTTGGTCGGTTACGGGGGTCAGGGCCATGGGGCATCTTTCTCTTTGGTTGCTTTATTTACACCCTACGATAGGCGGCACGCTTGGCGCTGTCAAGCCACAGTTAAGGAACATCTACTAACTGCGTTTTTCCACCATCTTCAACCCATAAAATTACTTTTTTAATCTGATGTTTAGGATATTTTTTACTGATTATATCGGCATATTTTGTCAATTGAAATTGATATTTTTCTGGTGCAGCATTTGGCACCACTGAACATGTCTTAAAATCGACAATATGCACAACTTCAGCGTCAACCACCAACCTATCTACCACCCCAAAAAACGACCGGCTCCGCAGCGGCACCTCGGCTTGGCTGTTGGCGCCAAACATCCACGCATATGTTTGATATATATAGCTTATTTTGACATTTAGCGCAGTATACATAGCGTCGTTTTCAGGTGTAACATTTCGGCTTTTCAGCGGTATTTGGCGGTATTTTTCGGTATTTGGCGCCCCTTGGTCGGACGCACTTTGGCATTGTCTGATGAACTCCGCCGTCAGTGGGGGCAACGCCGCTAACATTGTATGCAACAGCGTCCCCGCATCGGCTTTTTCGCGACGCGCACTCCCCTCCTCTAACCGTTCACGCGCGGTAGCGGTAAACACCTGTGCGGTGGGCAAGGTGGCTTGGGCGGGTGGCTGGCGCCACCATGGGGGGAGGGCGAAATAAGTATCACAGTCATTGCGAGGCTTGCCCCCAGCCTTCGCTGGGGCAGGCTCCGCACTTTGAACAGACATGCCACCTATTTCAAGCGGGTCAGATTGCCGCGCTGCGCTCGCAATGACTGAGCTAGGAACTAGCGTTTCATCAGGCACATTCTGGCTGAAAACCAAGCCTTCTGGCGTTTCCACCCACCCGTTGGCGGGGGTGGCAATGGCAGAGAGTTGCGCGTACCAGCTTTTATCGAAACCTTTGTTTTTATCCTGTTGCCAACCACCAATGTAGAGGTATTCCGCCGCGCGGGTAAGCGCCACGTACAGCAGGCGCAGGTGGTCTTGCTCTAACCGCTCCCCCTCCTCCTTCCTCCATGCGGTTTGCAGGGGGGGCGCATCGGCGGCGGTTTGGGTGGCCAGCACCAGCGCTTTATCGGCACGCCATAACAGTTTTTCTTTACCAAGGTTGCTATCGTAAGCTGTTGTTGTATCAGGCATAAACACAATGGGGGCTTCCAACCCTTTGGCGCCGTGAATGGTCATGACCCGCACGGCACCTTGGGCGGAATTTTCCATTTTTGGCACCGTAAAACCTTGGGTGCGCAGGGTGTGCAAGGCGGCATCGAGCCCCGCATGTTGCTGGCTGTGGAGGGCATCCATAAACGCATCCATCAACCCATAAACCGCCGCCTGCGCCACGGCACTTGCGCCACCCAATTGCCCCGCAAAACGCGCGCGGGCCCCCGTGTGTTTCAGGGCGGTTTGATAGAGATGGTAAGGGGTGGTGGCAAGGCTTTGCCATGCGGCAAGTTCTGGTACTTCCGCCACCACCAACGGCCACCATGGGGTTTTACCCGCACGGGTGGCCAAGCTGACCAACTGCGCATCTGTCCAATTCAACCAAGGACTTTTCAGCACATGGGCCAGTGCGGTGTGGTTGGCGGGGTTACTCAGCGCCTCGCCCAAAGCCAGCAGGTCTTGCACCACGGGGTGCTCTTGCGGAGATTCTCCGCTATCAATCATCGCTGGAATACCCGCCTGTTGCAGCACATGGCGGAGGGCACCCACATGAGCGCGGCTGCGCAGCAAAATCAGCACATCGCCATAGTCTGCCACATGGGGCGTTTTGCCCGCGCGCAGCGGGGTGGCCTGCTGCACCAGCGCCTGAATGGTGGCCGCCACGCGGGCAAACGTGCGGCTGACGGCGCTGGCCACGGCGGGGTTGTAGGTGGGCAGTTGCCAAGGCTGAGCGCGCTGTTCATCGTCGTCATCTGTTTCATTCTCTTGCCGCAGGGTGAGCGGCCAGAGGGTGACTTTACCAAACAAGTGGGCGCGGGCGGTGGGCACGTTATGGTGCACAATCTCGGGGTCGCCCGTCAGTTTGGTTTGCATGGTGGCATTGGCAAACAGTTGGTCTACCACCTGCAAAATGGCGGGGGCCGAGCGGTACGATTCTTCCATGTGCAAAGGCGTCAGCACGTTTTTGTAGGCGCGGAAGGTATCGGGTTCGGCACCGCGAAAACGGTAGATGGACTGCTTCATATCGCCGACGGCAAACATGCTGCGTATGGTTTCGGCTTGCCCTTGGCCACTTAGAATTTCCGCCACAAAGGGCGCAAGGGCGGCGGCTTGGTCGGCTGAAGTATCTTGCCCTTCATCGAGCAAAATGTGGTGAATGTGCGCGTCTAAACGGTAGCGCACCCATGCATGAATATCGGCAGAGAGCAGGCGCACGGTGGCGTGAATGATGTCGTCAAAGTCGAGCGCACCTTCGGCATGTTTCAGCGCATGGTAGGCGGCCAACACCTGCTGCCCCACGGTGAGCAAGGCGGCGGTGCGCAGGTGGGTGAGCATGGCGCGGCGGGTGGTTTCAGCGGCCACAATGCGGACTTGTTCATCTTGCAAAGTTTGCGCGGCATCAGCGGCCACTTTGGTCATCTCTTTGGTGGTGATTTTGGCCACGGGGGTGAAAGT
>JBAQUW010000063.1:0-6609 GCA_049297755.1 Alphaproteobacteria bacterium | reverse complement strand
TTGTTCAACACGTTTGTGCAGGAAAACCCAGCGGTGTGGACGGCCAAGCTGAAGCAGGAAATTACCGACGCATGCACGAAAATCGTGGGCATGGAAGACAAATTCATCGACCTCGCGTTTGAAATGGGGCCCGTTGAGGGGATGACGGCGGCTGATGTGAAGGGCTACATCCGCTTCATTGCGGATAGACGCTTGCGCAGCTTGAACCTTGAGCCCGTTTTCAACATCGATAAAAACCCGCTGCCGTGGATGGACATCAGGTTGAACGCCGACGAACACGCCAACTTCTTCGAGCAACGCAGCACCGAGTACACCAAAGCCAGCACCCGTGGCTCGTGGGACGAAGCCTTCACCGCCATGCTAGAGAGCAGCACGGAAGACACGGCAAAATCTCCCGTCAACAACCAAACATGGGCAGAAGGCCCCTTTGCCGACACCTTCAAACCCCTGCAGGAACAATACGGCAGCAATACCTAACCTGCCGCGACCCCACAACCAAAACCCTCGCCCTGCGGGGGTTTTTATGGTTAAACTGCCCTATGCTTGAAGGGATAATGTTATTTTTCTCTGGAATTTTACTGGGGCTTGCCATAGGCGCACCCTACGGCCCCATGGGGCTTATGGCCTTTTGGTTAGCCTGTCACCGCGCCATGCCCACGGCCGTGGCCGTGGCTTTAGGGTGTATCGTGGCCGATGGTGTATTGGCTACCCTCGCCCTCTTTGTAGTACGCCACACCTACATGGAAGCGTGGCTGCCCCACCGCACATGGGGGTGGATTGCCACCAGTATTATTGCCGCCGTAGGCTTATGGCTCTTGGCAGCGCCCATTATGCACAAACCCCGCACGCACAACCCTGCCCAAGGCCTACTACACGCGGGTTTAGGCGCTTTTGGGCTCACCCTGCTCAATCCAGGTAATTTTTTAGCATTTATGGCAGTGTTTGTCAGCGGAGCCTTCACTCACAATGTCTTATCCAAATTCGATGCGCTTACATTGCTCTCTGGCATTCTCGGTGGCTCGGCCCTTGGGTGGGGTGCACTGTTATGGGTCATTCATCGCTTTCACAAGCACTTGCCTATTACCCTGCTGGCGCCATTACTCCAACGGGGGATTGGCTTTTTTCTCTGCGCCACAGCAGGCGCCATGTGCGGCAACCTGCTCAGTGGCGCCACACCATTTTAAAGCTTTTCCAAAGCCTCTTTAAAATAAGGGCTATAAAAATCCATTTCCAGCGCTTCTTCTTTGCTCACCCAACGGGCGGAATAATGCTCTTCGCTCAAAATGGCATTCTCGCTGCCTTCTACCCGACACAGGTAAAAAATGGCGAGTTTTTTGGAATTGTTCGTATCCCACCGGCCAATGTACAATGGGCGCAATACGGTGGCACGCAAGCCTGTTTCTTCATCAATCTCGCGCAACAAGCCTTCTTCGGGGTTATCCCGAGGTTCCATTTTACCACCCGGCAGCGTCCACTTCAGGCCATATGGCACATAGTGCTTGGGCAGCTGCAAGGCCAGCAAATCGCCCTCAGCATTTTGCAGCACGGCATATTGCCGTACATCGTAATAATAACGGCGGGTGCGCATTAGCGGAGCCTTTCAATAGAAAGTGTCAACGGCACCCGTGGGTTGGTCACCCCCAACCGCGCCATGGCATTACCGCCACGCACGGCCAAGCTCACCATACGCTGGTCCCATTCAGGCGCAAAAGTGCTGCCCAAATACATCAGCAGCTCGTTTTGTGCAGCATCGGCAAACACACGGCGGGGTTTAATGTCCAGCACCACATCAGCCTTGCCAAACAACCCTTTCTTTTGGCCTTTTACGCGCAACCGAAACACCGCGTTATCGTCCACCAACTGGTCAAAACTCAACGCATCGAGCGTGAGGCTGGTTTTTAAATTGCCCAAAGCAGGGTCGCAAAACGCCATGGCTTCCAAAGGCTTGTTCAGCTGTTGAGGCAGGTTGACCATATGCTGCACAAACGGCAACTGCATCGGCTGGCCCGCCTTCACCAACTTGCCCACCTGCATGGGGGTAAGCCCACCCGCCAATAAGCCCGCCGCCACGGCCAACACATCGCGGCCTTGGAAGGTGGCCGGAATGCTATATTCCGGCTCTTCCATGCGGTGCTGTTCCAGCTCTTCAATGCGGTCACGGTCTAAGGCAAAGAGGGCCGATTCCACCCCATCGCGCTCCTCAAAATATTTCCGAATCAGGCCAAGGCTGCCATTGTTTGGACCTAAAAACACGTTGCCGTAATCGGTCACAAACATGCTGCGGTCGGGCACGGTATGGGCAGGAATATCCGCTGCATCGACCATATGAATAAAAATGTTTGGGCGGCTGCGGCCAAGTGCCCGGTACGCGCAATACATGGCATAAGCCGCATAATCCACATTGCCACTGGGTATATCGGTAATATGCACCACCTGCGGCAAGGCTGGCTTACTGTTCAGCGGAGATAACTGAATATCTTTTGGCATCAGGCTACGCTTAGCGCGTTCATCGTGCACCCATTGCAACACGTTGCGAAAACGCATTTCAATTTGCGCACTGTTCAACGTGCTGTGGGCATCAGTCAGTATCACCACATTTTGGTAGGCGCCATGCAATGGGCCAACCGTGCCCTTGGCCATGGGCGCGGCGGTTTTATGGGTTGTTTTCATACGGGTGTGTATCCCTTTTCTGCCTGTAGAATAGTGGTTTTCAGCCATAAGGGCAAGCGTTAATGCTGTTGCCTTCATGCGCCCTTCTGGCTACAGTATGTCCATGCGCGTCCTTATGTTATCCACCTTGCTGTGCTTGGCGTCTGCCCACGCCTATGCCCACCCCCATGTGTGGATAGACAACACAGCGAGCCTTATCCTCACCCACGGCCAGCTCACCGCCATTCAAGTGAATTGGACCTTCGATGAACTCACCAGCAGCCAAATCATTGAAGAATTCGACCCCAACGCCGATGGCACCTTCTCGGCCCCCGAGCTCACCGCCATGCAAGAAGCCCTCAAAGACAGCCTACCCGAAACCAACTACTACATGCGCTTCTTCCCCCCTGCTGGCACCACCCCAGCGGTGAAAAACTTAGAAGACCTTCACCCCAACACCGATTTCCACCCCCCCACGGCCTTCACTGCCACAATTCAGCAGAAAGATGACGAGAAGCGCATCACCTACCACCTCACCCTCCCGCTCAAGTACCCCTTTGCGGTGGCAGGACAAACCTTTAAACTGAGTTTCCTCGATAACTCCTACTACACCGAGGTTACCACTTTAGAAAACGAACTCGCCCTCGGCACCCCCACCTGCACCAAAACATGGGGCGAAGACCGCGAACACCCCATTTACATGGGCATGGTCTTCCCCGACACTTTCACCATCACTTGCGCAGGTGCCTAATGCGTTATGTTTTACTCGCCTTGCTGTTGCTCGTGCCTTATTTAGGCCACGCCAACCCCTTTTTAGGCCAACGGGCGCTGAATCACGCGGTGCAAGCCGAACAAACCCAAGCACCACAGGTGGCGGAAAAACCCTCCACCGCCCCAGCCTTCATCACCCAATTGCGCAGCTACGGCCTGCAACTCAGCAAATATCTCCACCGCGCCCTGCCCAAAGGGGTACGCGCTTTGCATAAGGGGGAAGATATGGCCGCCATGCTGCTGGCCTTAACTCTGGCCTTTGCCTATGGCGCCTTCCATGTGTTAGGCCCAGGCCATGGCAAAACCATTGTGATGAGTTACTTCCTCACCCGCAAAGCCACTTGGCCCGAAGCCTTTAAAATGGGTATGGATGTGGCCATCGCTCACGTGGGCAGTGCTTTGCTGCTGGTGCTGAGCTTCAACCTTGTCGTGGGCAGTGTGTTCGATGCCGAAACCAAAACCATCCTCATGGAACGCATTTGTTACGGTGCCATTGTCGTCATTGGCCTCATCATGCTGGTGCGGGCATGGCTGAACCACGCCCCTAGCAGCAGCCCATGGGTGCGGCGTGCCGTGGGCTACATTGCGGGGGTTATTCCCTGCACAGGCTCCATGCTTATTTTGCTGTTTGCCAGCGCCAACAACATGTTGCTCAGCGGCATTATATTACTCTGTGCCCTCGCCTTAGGTATGGCCATCACCCTCACCTTACTGGCCATGTTGGCCATGGGCGGGCGGCATCTTTTGCTCAACCGTACCGAAACCCAAGGCCACACGGCCCTGCTCCGCACCATTCATCTGGTCACCACCGCCTTATTTACCGCCGTGGCCAGCTTGCTGTTGTTAGCCAGCTTCTAAACCCGCCGCACTTCGCCTGTGGCCGTCCGTTCAATTTTTCCGTCTAGCTCCAAATCAGTCAGCGCCAAATACGCCGCAGTTTCGCCAAAAGTGCTATTGGCCACAAACTGCCGCACCAAGCTATCTACCCCAATGGGGTTAGGCGAAAGCAGCGTGAACAACAACTCTGCCGCATTGCCCGCTGGTGCCGCGCTGAACAAATCAGGTTCAGGCCGTGTTGCCTGTGGCTGCGGCGCCTCCTCTTGCTCAAACAATGCCGTACTAGCCTCCCCCGTGTACTGCACAGGGGGCTGTGCGGCAAATGGCCGATGCAGCTGCAAACTGGCCAACACATCGGCGGCAGTTTCCAACATTTGAGCTCCTTGCTTCAGCAAATGGTTGGTACCGGCCGCACGGGGGTCGGCGGGGCTGCCGGGCACGGCAAACACCTCGCGGCCATATTCACCCGCGTGGCGGGCGGTAATCAAGGTGCCGCTATGGCGGCTAGCCTCCGTCACAATCACCGCGCGCACCAGCCCCGCAATAATGCGGTTGCGACGGGGGAAGTAACTGGTGAGCGGCACGGTGCCCATCGGCAATTCACTCACAATACAGCCGCCCGCTTGCACGCGTTCCCACAAACTTTTGTTTTCGGGTGGGTAAATGTGGTCTACCCCGCCTGCCAACACGGCTACTGTTGTTCCGCTGGGGCTGCTCACACTCAGCGCACCTTGGTGCGCCGCCGTATCAATCCCCCGCGCCAACCCGCTCACAATACTAAAGCCTTGTTCGGCCAACTCTTGCGCCAACAGTTTGGTGAAGTTGGTGCCAATGGCCGACGCATTACGCGTGCCCACAATGGCAATGGCTTTGTCAGACAATGCCTGCGCGTTTCCCAACACCGTCAGCACGGGCGGGGCATCGGGTACTTGCGCAAGCAACATGGGGTAGCCCTCCCCGCCCCAAAACAGCAGTTTTGCACCCGCTTTGTGTAACGCTGCCAACTCTTTCTCCACCACCGCCATGGGGCACGGAGCAAGCGGTTTTTTGCGATATTGCGCCGAAATCTCCACCACATTCTCCACCGCATTCACGGCCGTACCGCAGCGCGCCAGCAAGCGCCGCCATGCCACAGGCCCCACGCCCGTGGTACGAATCAGGCGCAATTTGGCAATGTCTTCAGCGGTATAACTCATTGTGGCAGTCTAGCCGAACCACGCCCCTTTTGCACGCAAAACGCCGTGGAACAGCGCACAAAAGTGGCGGCAATTTTGCAACATGGCGTACCTATGGTTGCAATGCAGGTGCGTGAATACCCTTCCCACCGCCCCCTGCCCGTTGCTATGCTGCCAACAGTTGAATAAACAACCCCACACCATCACCGCTCAAGCGGCGTAGAAAAGAAGGAGAAAGCCCCATGTCGGCCCATGTTATTACTGTTGCGCAACAAAAAGGTGGCTCAGGCAAAACCACGCTGGCCATTCACTTGGCTGTAGCCTTTGCCAAACAAGGTTATTCTACTATGTTGTTTGATACCGACCCCCAAGGCACCGCCAGCCACTGGCATGCCAACCGTAAAGCGGGCGATATCGGCCTCATCGCCACCAGCGGCTGGCGTTTAACACGCGACTTGGCCATGGCCAAAGAAGCGAATGACATTATTATTATCGACACCCCTCCCCATGCCGAAATGGACATTAAAGTCTCTACCCGTGCGGCCGATATGGTGCTAGTGCCGCTGCAACCTTCTCCCGCCGATGTGTGGGCTGTGCGCGAAACCATGAACACTGTGGCCGGCGAAAGCAGCCACGCCATGGTGGTGCTCAACCGCGTGGTGCCCCGTGCCAACATTACGGCCGAAACCGAAGCCAAATTGAAAATGATGGACATTCCCGTGGCCAAAACCCAATTGGGCAGCCGTGTACTGTTTGCTGCCGCCATGGAAACAGGCATGACAGTGCTGGACGGTTTTAAAAACCCCAGCATGGATGAAGTCGATGCTTTGGTTGGCGAAATTTGCAGCGTATTAGGCCTCGCCAAAAAGAACGGCAAAAAATCGACCAGCAAGCCCAAAAAAGCCGAAGCCGAACAGCCCGCCGAAGTGGCCGAAGAGCAAGTGGAAACCCAAGCTCAAGAAGCCAAACCCGCAGCCCGCACCGCTATCCGTGGCAAACTCACCATCGCCACCAAAAAGCGCAAGGCCAGCTAAGGTTTAGCAAAAACCCCCTTGGAAACACCTACCGCCCCTGTTTTATAACAAGGGGCGGCTTTTTTTGGCGGTACTCCCCTTTCCTGCTTTACAAGCCAAAATCTTTCTGCTATTTGCCTAACCTAGTGCGCTCGTAGCTCAGC
>JBAQUW010000062.1:0-15489 GCA_049297755.1 Alphaproteobacteria bacterium | reverse complement strand
ATGCTGTGGTGTTAGACGTGGTGAAACTCAACGCCGATGCCGTGCAAGCAGCGGCAGAAGCTACTATTGCCCAAAAATTAGGCATTCAACCCTATCGCGCGGCGGAATGAGCACAGCGGATACCTTTACCCTGCTGCATGGCCGCCTGCGCCTGCACCGCACCGCCCATAACCCCAGCGAGGAAAGCCTATGGCTGGCCAGCCAAGTTCCCGTTCAAGCAGAAGAAACTATTTTAGACGCTGGCTGTGGCAGCGGCGTGATAGGGTTGGCACTACTGGCCACGCACCCTTTGGCGCAAGTGGTGGGCATGGACATTAACCCCTCCTTGGTGGCACAAGCCCAAGCCAATGCCGCATTGAATGCGTTTACAACTTACAAGGCGGTGGTGGGCGATTTTGCTGCGCCGCCCTTCCCCGCCGCCCAGTTTGACCATGTGGTAAGCAATCTGCCCTACCACGCGGCAGAGCGCGGCCATACCACACCCAATACTCGCAAAGCCCAAGCCCACACCTTGCCGCCTGATGCATTGCCTATCTGGCTCAATGGCCTTCGCCATGTGCTTAAACCTACAGGTACGTTACATGTGCTGCTACACGTGGCAGAAACAGCAGCGGTGGAGCACTATGCCGCCACCCACACCCTCACCTGCCGCATCGCCCCATGGCAACCCCACCCGCATAAGGCAGCTAAGCGGATATTGGTGCAGCTATTGGCCTAATACATTGGGCCGTTCCGCCCCATAACCCAGCAACAAATTGGCGATGCCCAAATATTTCTTCTCCAGCGCCACATCCATGGCGGCGGTGCCCGCTTTGGTGCGGTCGTTGGCGTTGGCGCCATTGTCCAACAACAGCTTCACCATAGCGTAATTGTTGGTGGAAACAGCGTGGAGCAGTGGCGTATTCCCGCCCAAATCGCGCGTGCTCACATGGGCGCCCAACCCCAGCAGATGCTTCACCATTGCTAGGCCATTGCCGCGTACTGCCAGCATCAGGGGTGTCATACCAAATTTGTCCATCGCATTCACATCGGCGCCCATTTGCACAAACAGGTTCACCATGGTGGTGTTGTTATTAAGGGCGGCCATAAACAAGGGCGTCCAGCCTTCCAAATTCACCGCTTGCACGTTGGTGCCTGCATTCACCAAGTAGCTCACCATGCCCCCAAAGTTACCACGGGCGGCCAAGTGCAGGGGCGTATCGCCTTGCTTATCGGTGAGTGTTGTGTTGGCTTTTTTCTCTACCAAAAATTGTACCGCCGTCAATTGGTTAGCTTGCACGCCCGCCATCAGCGCCGTACTGCCAAAAATATTGGTGCTGTTGATGAGCATTCCCGCCACCAAAAAGGCTTCCAGCGCCTTCACATCGCCCGCCCGCGCCGCATTTAAAAAGCCCTCTGCCGTAAACGGGTATCCTAACGCCTGCACCTTTTGCTGGGGCGTGAGTGGCTTAATATCTCTTGGGCTCCCCGTCACCGCATCTAATTTAATTTCGCCAATAATATCGTTGCGCCGCACATCACGCCGCGTGCTGTGTTTTACGCGTCGTTGGGGGGGAGAGATGATGAGCTTATCATTGGGGTAAACAGGCTCAAACACCACGTCTTTGGCCAAATGTTCGGGCGCCCCTCGGCCCAATTCAGTCACAATTTCTTTGGCATAGGCGGGCACACTGGCGCCACCCGCAAGCAGGAAAGCAAGCAACAGCAGACGAGCCGATACGGGTACCATTGTCCCCTTTTACAGCATTCGCCTTGACAAAACACCCAAAATATCGCCAAATGCCAGCGATTTTCCGCTACCCTATCGCAAACATGCAACGTAAAGGACGCCCCCATGACCGCCGCTACCACTTTGCCCCTCAACCCCACCTACCGTACCCACACCTGCGGCCAGTTGCGGGCCGATAATGCAGGGCAAACGGTGTCGCTCAGTGGCTGGATTTTCCGCAAGCGCGACCACGGCGGGGTGGCGTTTGTGGACATGCGCGATAACTTTGGTATCACCCAACTGGTGTTCGACCCCAATGCCGCCGCCACCGCTGAAATTGTCGACCAAGTCACCCACCTCTCGCTGGAAAGCGTCATTCAAATTACGGGCAAAGTACTGAAGCGTGCTGACGCCCAAATCAACCCCAACCTGCCCACAGGCGCCATTGAAGTGAGCGTCGACAGCCTCACCGTCCACTCCGCCGCCCAAAACATGCCCTACAGCATCACCGACGATACCGCGCCCGAAGACATGCGCCTCACCTACCGCTTCCTCGACCTGCGCCGCGACGATGTGCACAACACCATTTTGCTGCGGAATGACGTGGTGCACAGCATCCGCAACCGTATGTGGAACTTGGGCTTTAAGGAGTTCCAAACCCCCATTCTCACCGCCAGCAGCCCCGAAGGTGCGCGCGACTTTTTGGTGCCCAGCCGCCTGCATCCGGGCAAATTCTACGCCCTGCCCCAAGCCCCCCAACAATTTAAGCAATTGCTGATGGTAAGCGGCTTTGACAAATACTTCCAAATTGCCCCGTGCTTCCGCGATGAAGACGCCCGCGCCGACCGCTGCCCCACCGACTTTTACCAGTTGGACTTGGAAATGAGCTTTGTGGAGCAAGAAGACGTGTTCAAAGTGGCCGAAACCGTGATTGGCGGCGTGTTTGAGGAATTCAAAAACTGGAACGGCAACAGCCGCAACCCTGCTGGCCGCACTGTGCACCCTGAATGGCGGCATATCCCCTACAACACCGCCATGGCGCAATACGCGTGCGATAAGCCAGACTTGCGCTGCCCGCTCATTATTCAAGATTGCTCTGACATTTGGGCAAATTCTGAATTCAAAGTATTTAAAGATATTGTTGGCAATGGCGGCTGTGTGCGCATGATTGGCGTAAAAGGCGCAGGTACAAAACCCCGTAGTTGGTTTGATACATTAGGCAAGTGGGTTCAAGATGATTTAGGCGCGCCCGCAGCGCCTGGTTATTTAACCATTGAACATATTACTCAAAAAGAAGATTTAGATTATGCCGCAGACCCTCAATTACCAAATGAAGTAGAAGCTAGGGCAACTCAATACCGTGTAAGAGGGCCCCTAGCTAAATTCTTGAGTCCACAGCAAATAGGAAGTCTATTTCAGGAGGCGCAACTGAAAAATGTTGGCGACACCCTTTTCTTCGTCGCCGGCAAGTTCGAAGCCACCAACAAAATCCTCAACCCCCTGCGCGTGCGGTTGGGGAAAGATTGTGGCTTGAACGAAACGAATGTGTTCAAGTTCTGCTGGATTGTGGACTTCCCCATGTATGAAAAAGACGAGAGTACGGGCAAGATTGACTTCTCGCACAACCCCTTCTCCATGCCCCAAGGCGGCCTGAAGGCGCTGAACGAACAAGACCCGCTGACCATCAAAGCCTTCCAGTACGACTTGGTGTGCAATGGGTATGAGCTCATCAGCGGCGGTATCCGCAACCACCTGCCCGAAGCCATGATTAAAGCCTTTGATATTGCTGGCCTTTCTGCCGATATGGTGAAAGATAAATTCCGTGGTATGTGGAAAGCCTTCCATTTGGGCGCCCCACCCCACGGTGGCTGTGCCGCTGGCCTCGAGCGCGTGGTGATGCTGCTGGCTGAAAGCACCATGGTGCGCGAGGTTGTCGCCTTCCCCATGACCCAACGTGGCGAAGACCTGCTGATGGGCGCCCCCAGCGAAGCCGCACCCCAACAGCTGAAAGACCTGCATATTCAACTGAAACTGCCCAGCAAAGCCTAGTTTTCTTGTTGGCGGCAGGTGGCAGGCTGTGCTAGAAGCACGCCATGCCCGTCCGTATTGAACATGCTGTCGATTCCGCCGCCGTTGCCACGGCAGGCAAGCGTTTGTATGTGAAAAGCTACGGCTGCCAAATGAACGTGTACGACGGCCTGCGCATGGTAGATTTATTAAGCCCGCTGGGCTATACGCTGCAAGACGACTACACGGGCGCCGATTTGATTATTTTGAACACCTGCCATATTCGCGAAAAAGCCGATGATAAAGTCTTCTCCGACATTGGCCGCATGAAAAAGGAAGCCGCCGCAGGTGCCATTATTGCCGTAGGCGGCTGCACGGGCCAAGCCATGGGGGCAGACATTATGCGCCAGTCGCCCGCCGTGAGCATTGTGTTTGGCCCCCAAACCTACCACCGCCTGCCCGATTATATTGCCAAAGTGGAACATGGCCGCGCCACCTTGGGTAAATTCAACGTGCCCATTCGCGTGACCGATACGGATTTTCCCGAATTGGAAAAGTTCGACAAACTCCCACCCGCCGGCCTGTACGGCCCTTCCGCCTTCCTCACCATTCAAGAAGGTTGCGATAAATTCTGCACCTATTGCGTGGTGCCTTACACCCGTGGCGCAGAAATCAGCCGCCCCGCGGCCGATATTGTAGCAGAAGCCGAAAGCTTAGCCGCTCAAGGCGCTAAGGAACTTTATCTGCTGGGCCAAAACGTGAACGCCTACCACGGCGACGATGGCCACGGCGGCACGGTAAGCTTGGCCAAATTGTTTGAAGAACTGGGCAAAATTGAGGGTATCGAGCGCCTGCGCTTCACCACCAGCCACCCCATGAACACGACGGACGATTTGATTGACTGCTTTGTGAGCAACCCCAAAGTCATGCCCTTCTTCCACCTGCCCGTGCAGGCAGGCAGCAACCGCATTTTACGCGCCATGAACCGCAGCCACACGGTGGAGAGCTACCTAGAAACCTTGGCTAAAGTGCGCCAAGTGCGGCCCGATATTGCGCTCAGCGGCGACTTTATTGTCGGCTTTCCAGGTGAAACGGAAGAAGACTACCAACAAACCCTCGCCATCGCCCACGCCGCAGGCTATGTGTACGCCTACAGTTTTATCTATTCCCCCCGCCCAGGCACCCCTGCGGCTGAGCTGCCCGACCAAGTACCCGAAGATGTAAAAAAAGAGCGCCTTGCTGGCCTGCAAGCGGTGCTGGACGACAACCAAGCCCGCTTCAACCAACAATTTTTACACACCACCCAACCCGTGCTGGCGGAAGGTTTGAACGAGAAAGGCCAATTGTTTGGCCGCAGCCCGCATAATATCAGCGTCAATTTCTCCATGGCTGGCGCCACCACCCAACACATTGGCCAAACCTTCAACGTGCATATTACTGAAGCTCGGCAAAAGAGTTTGTTGGGCAAGGTCGGTTAAAAAATTCTTATTTATCCTGCGGGGGTCGGGATGTGCGCGGAGCCGATAACCCCCACGCTATCGGGGGTGAGGCGACGCGGGGATTCTTAAGGGGATGGAACACCCCTTAAGTGCAAGGGCCATGCTTTGCTGGCCCGAAGCAAGAATTAAAAGTAGCTCTGCGGGTCCACATCCACCGTCACCCGCACGGCGGGGGGCAGTTGCACGCTTTCCACCCACACTTTGACTAAGGGTTGCAAGGCCACGTTGCCTTTGACGAGTAAACGATAGCGGTATTTGTCGCGGATTTTGGCCATGGCAGCAGGCGCAGGGCCAAGGGCGCTTACCCCCACTTTCTCCCATGCGGCACGGGGCACGGCTTGCGCCAAGGTTTGTGCGGCAGCTTGCACTTGGGCTTCGTCCTTCCCTGCCAGAATAATGGCCACTTGGCGGCCATAAGGGGGGTCGCCCCAGTCTTTCCTGTGCGCCAATTCCGCCGCATAAAAACCGTTGCGGTTATGGGTTTTCAGGGCTTGGAATAAGGGGTGCTCAGGCTGGTGGGTTTGCACCAAAACTTTCCCCGCCTTCTCCCGCCCTGCCCGGCCCGCCACTTGGGTGAGGAGCTGAAAAGTTTTTTCCGCCGCGCGTACATCGCCGTGCGTCAGACCCATATCGCCATCCACCACCCCCACCAGCGTGAGGGCGGGGAAGTGGTGGCCCTTGGCCAACATCTGCGTACCAATCAGCACATCCACCTTATGCGCTAAAATTTGCTCAATCAGGGCATCGCGGGTGGCCATGCTGTCTACCGCGTCGCTATCGGCCAAGGCAATGCGCTCCATGGGTATGCCCATGGCTTGCACTTCCTGCACCAGTTTGCGCGTGCCGGGGCCATAAGCCAGCCAAGTACCCGTTTCGTTACACTGCGGGCAATGCTCGGGCCATGGCTCGTTCTGGCCGCAATAGTGGCACAGCAGCTTCTCGCCATGCACAGTGGGGGTGGCGCTGCAACTGGGGCAATCGCGCCGATACCCACACCCCGTGCACACCAACACCGGCGCATTGCCACGGCGGTTAAGGAACAGCAGGGCTTGCTCGCCCCGCCCAACCGCCTCTAACACCGCTTGTTTGAGGGCAGGCGCAATAAAAGCCTTGGGGGCCCCTGTGCCCTTATTTTTTTGGGGCTTTTCTTGCTGGGTTAAATCAATCAGTTGCAAGGTGGGTAGCGTGAATTTCCCATGCCGTTCAGGTAAAAGCAGATGCGTATATTTGCCCGTGGTGGCGTTGTGCCATGTTTCCAAACTGGGGGTGGCGCTGGCCAAAAGTATCGGGCATTGCCAATGGCTGGCCAAAGCCACCGCCATATCGCGGCCATGGTAGCGGAAGCCATCGTCTTGCTTATAACTCGTGTCATGCTCCTCATCCACCACCAATAGCTTTAGGTTTTGGAACGGCAAAAACAAAGCCGAACGTGCCCCCACCACCACACGCGCCTTGCCCGTGTGCACATCCCACCACGCTTGCTTGCGCGCCCCTTCGGCAATTTCGGCATGCCACAATGTTGGCTCAAACCCAAAGCGGGCAGCGAAGCGTTGCAACCATTGGGGGGTCAGGCCAATTTCGGGGACTGTAACAACAACTTGCCCGCTATCATCCTTAGCCAACAACTGGGCAATCAATTCAAAATACACTTCGGTTTTGCCGCTGCCCGTCACGCCATCGAGCAAGAATGGGGCGAAAGTGTTGAGTTTTTGGCTGACTGCCGTCACTGCATGTTGTTGTGCAGAATTGAGTTTAACAGACTCATGGATCCCAGCTTTCGCTGGGATGACACCTTCGTCTACGTTTTTTTTCTTACGTTTGGAAAGGGTGGGCACCTGCCCCTTTGGCAAGCCTGCCCGTAACGGTTCGCCCGGCGCACTTAAGGTATAACGCGCCACCCAGCGTTGAAAGGCCATGGTTTGCGGGGCCAATGGCGGCACGCCTTCAAGCGGTGTAGCCGTTTTGAGGTTTTGGTACGGGCTGCTGGTCAGCACCTCGGCCACCACGCCATGCACATGGCGGGCACCGACGGGGGCGTTCACAAAGTCACCAATTTTTGGCGCATGGGGCGCCTGCCAGATATAATCCAACATACTTGGCAAAGCAGAAGGTATGGCCACGCGCACATAAGCCGCAACATATGCCTTATTGGCCACAGATTGTTGCATGAAACTACGCCTCCCTCCTTGCGCGAGGCAGCGTAACACATAACAATAGGGTGTTAAAACTTAAAGCCTCCAGAACGGAGGCCTTTGGGAACCAAAGAAGCGGAACTGCTTCTGAGTTACATATGGGATTGAACAAAGGAATTGCAAGATGGCACCTGTAAAAAAAACTGTAAAAGCTAAAAAAGCTGAGGTTAAAATTCCTAAAGTTGTTGCCCCCAACTTGGCCGAGACCGACGTACTGGCGTGGCTACAAGCCTACCCCGCCTTTATTACCCGCCACGCCGCCAAGCTGCATGCGCCCGTGAAAGAGATGAAAAAGGCGGGGAACATCACACCCCTCCACGCCGCCCGTGCCGATAAGGCCGAAACCAAGCACGACCACCTGAAAAAAACCCAACAACGCTTGGTACGCACCGTGCAAGCCAACAGCGCCACGGCGGCGGATGTGTTTGACCTGCTGCCCCACATGGTACGCTGCACCAGCTTGGCCAGCTTCCGCAAATTCACCCAAACCACCCTCAAAACCCACTTACAAGTAGAAGCCACGCGCTTGGTACTGGCAGGCCCTATGGAAACCGCAACCAGCATGACGGAAGACGCCATTGCCGCCCTCTGCCCCCACCCCGCCACCCTGCGCACGTTGTACGATGTGCAAGACCGCAGCCTGTATGGCAACACGGGCAAAATGCTGAAAAGCGATTGCCTGCTGCGCCTGCGTGCGGCTGATGGCACCACACTGGGCATGTTGGCCATAGCCAGCAACGACGACCAGCGCTTTCATCCAGGACAAGCCACCGAACTGGCCGCCCTCATCGGCAGCATTGCCAGTGCTGTGCTGGAAAATGCTTTGCAACAAGCGGCAGCTGCGTAATGGAGAAGCATCCTCCTTTGTTGGCGGATTTTCTCACCTACTGCACGCATCAACGCCGCCTCAGCCCCCACACGGTGGCCGCCTATGCCAGCGATTTGCAGCAGTTTATTGTTTTTTTACAAGCGCATACGGGCGAGGAACTCTCGGCCACTCAACTTTCCACCTTGCACCCGAATGATGTGCGCGCCTGCATTGCCAACGGCAAAACCAAACACAACAAAACCGCCACCACGCTCAACCGCCAATTGGCCGCCATCAACAGCTGGTTTAAGTGGCTGAAAACACAAGGGGTCGATAACCCCAAACTGCGCACGCTCAAAAGCCTGAAAACACCCGTATCAGCCCCCAAAGCCCTCACCAAAACTGCCACATGGGAATTGCTGGACGCTGCCGCCCCACCCACCGTCAACCCCCAACACACCGATTGGCACACGCGCCGCGATTTTGCCCTGCTGCTGGTGCTGTACGGCCTAGGCTTGCGCTTGCAGGAAGCCTTGGCGCTCACCCGCACCCAAGCCCGCAGCCCCACCATCACCATCCACGGCAAAGGCAACAAACAACGCATTTTACCCCTGCCCTTGGCGGTGCAAAGTGGCCTGAACAGCTGGCTGATGGCACGGAACGATTTGCCCGACACCGCCCCCCTCTTCCCTACCGACAACGGCACCACCCCCCTCTCACCGCGCACGGCACAACGCTTGTTACAAAAACTGCGGCGGCAATTAAACCTACCCGAACACCTCACCCCCCACGCCCTGCGCCACACGTTTGCCACCCATTTGCTCACCGCTGGGGCCGATTTACGCACGGTGCAAGAGCTGCTGGGCCACACCAGCCTTGCCACCACCCAACGCTATTTGGCCAACGACATTGGGCGACTACAAAACATCCACTCTGCCAGCCACCCGCTCAACAAAGCGTCGTCTTAATGTAGCCCTGTGCGCTTAATCACCACTTGCGCATCTTTTTCCAAATTGCGCGCGGTGGTGGAAAGGGCACTCACTGCCTCCGACACATCGTGGCTGGCGCGGGCGGTATCGTGCGCCGCCTCTTCAATGCCGCTCATGTTTTGGTCCACGTTTTTAATTTCGCCCACGGTTTCGTTAATGCGTACCGTAATTTCACGGCTAGCCAGCGATTGCTCATCGACCGCACGGCTTACTGCATTGGCATTTTCTTGCACACGGCCCACACTCTCGCCAATAGCGCGAATGGCTTTAACAGAATCTTGGCTGCTCACCTGAATATCGTTGATGAACATTTGGATTTCTTGCGTGGCTTTCAGCGTACTTTCAGCCAATTTTTTCACCTCATCAGCCACCACGGCAAAGCCCCGGCCAGCATCACCCGCGCGGGCAGCTTCAATGGCGGCGTTCAAGGCCAGCAAGTTGGTTTGGTCGGCAACATCGCTAATCAACGAGAGGACCCCACTAATTTTTTTCGAAGCATCATCTAATCGTCCCACCACCACACCCGTTTCTTCCGAGCGTTTTACCGCCTCAGCAATGCATTCATTCGTCAGCTGAATATTGCCTTTAATGCTGGTAATGGTGCTATCCAATTCTTCCACCGCCGCCGCCACACTGGCGGCACTTTCGTTGGCTTTGATGGAGTTTTGTTTGATGAGCCCGCTCTGTTGGCTGGTTTCTTCACTGGCAGCAGCCATGGTGCTCACCACCGTTTCAATGTCGCCACTCACTTTATTCACGCCCGTCAGCATGGTGCGCATTTGGCCCACAATGGCAGCAATCGGTGCCATCACCAACCGCAGCGAGAAGAACCCTGCCAGTAGCACCAGCAACATAATGGCTACCAAAGCGCCAAGCACCATATATTGCACGTTATGCACATCGGCCAATACTTCATCGGCTTGTTGCTCGGCCACAACCCACCACTCCAAGCCATCATCTTCCAACTCTTTCAGTTTATCAAAGCTGGCAAATACCGTTTGTTTGGCATAGTTTTCACCATGGGCTGTGCCCTGTTCATGGGTGAGCACTTCAGTCACCACATCACCCGTCAAGGCTTTGCCCAGTGTGTTTTCATCGGTCAACGCACTGTCAGACGCCATGTGCCCTTTTTTATCGAGCAAATACGTTTCCAGCGTTTTGCCTGCCATAGCGCTTTTTTCCGCCATAATGCTGTTAATCACATCCACGGGCATTTGAAACACCAAGGCGCCAATGGTTTCGCCATTTTTAACAATGGGCGAGGCGGCAAACGCCGCAGCACCATTATAAGATGGCTCATAAGACGCAAAATTAGAGAAGAACGCCGTTTCAGGGTCTTTCGATGCCATGGCTTTTTTGGCCACTTCAGCTAGGCCAGTATCTTTATAAGGGCCATTGTACAAGTTGGTAGAGAAGTCCACTTCCTTAAACACCGTATAAACCACACGACCGCTGGCTTTATCGACCATAAAAATGTCGTAATAGCCAAACTCACGCAGATATTGGCGGAAGAAGGGGTGATATTTGGCGTGAATATTGGTGTAGGTGCTGGCATCACTTGCGGCATCTAAGTTCTCTTTTTTACCAATATCGTTGCTGTTTTTGGCAATGTAGAGTGATTGCAGAATGCGTGAGGTGTCATCAAGCTTATCCAACCACCGGCTGGCTGAACCAGCTGGCGCCTCGGCCGTATTTTTCTCTTGGTACGCATAACGCTCTTGCAAGCCTGCGCTATCAACCATGTTCCCAGATTCTTCAGGTAACTTTTCTAACGCAGCTGTAAGGGCTTGTAAGGTGTAAACCGTGGTTGGGTCGGCCGCCAAGGTAATGGCCTGCCCTTGAATGGTGTGAATGTAACGGATAATTTGGTTATGTTTGCCAGAAACAGTTTCGCTGAGTGCCCCCATAGCCCACTTTTCTGCCAAGCTAGAGAACGTGGTCAGGTTAAATACACTAATAGCAATCACCGGCAACAAGCCAATGAGCATAATGATAAGCAACACTTGTTGGCGCAAATTCAGTGCGGGCATGAAAGACCTCTTTTTTATGATTATTGTTCCCATCATGCGGAAATTTTACCCCACGCACAAGTAAAAAATTCCGCAGAACTCCACCACCTGTGGCAAACAAGTCCATCATACAAATGACAAAACAAGAAACCCCTGTTTTCACAAGGGTTTCTTGATAGCACACGCCTATAAGCCGGGTTTTGTACCTTTGCAGGCGGTTATCATTCCTCTGCGCCGCCACTTGCATGGGGCGTCAAGCAGCCTACCTTGCGTACATCTGGCGAACAGCCATGGTGGTACGCGTTTTTGGCCTTGCTCCCCGCGGGGTTTACCACCCAGCACAGTTACCTGTGCCAGTGCAGGCTGTTACCCCTGCCTTTTCACCTTACGCGCGTTTCCGCACTTCATTGTCTCTGTGGCACTGTCCATCAGGTTTAACCCTGTCTGGCCGTTAGCCAGCGCGGTGTTCGGTGGAGCCCGGACTTTCCTCGGTTACTTGCGCAACCGCGATAACCCAGCGTGTCCCCCTCATATAGGGCAACTCCCCCCAAATAGCAAGAAGCCCCCACAAAGGGGGGCTTCTGCAGTCAGGTTGCGGTTACCACAAGCGGCCTTGCTCCGCCAACCATGCCAGCACGCCCAAGGGGCGCAACTCGTGGATGTGGTGGAGTTTCAGCGGCGTATCGAAGCTGATGTGCTTCTCATACGGCGGCCCATTGGCGTTTGCATCGTCCAACAGGTCGTCGGCATCTTCCGCCACAATGTTGGCCGTCCAGCGCATGCGGGCAGCAAACAGGGCACCTGCCCGCTCGCCATCATCTCCGGGCCGCATGGCCAGAAAATGAGCCCACTCGCCTTCTCGCGCCCGCAGGCCCAAGTAGTTGCAGGCGTGGACACCGTTGTTGAACGGGTCATTCACCCGTACGCAAAAACTGATGAGATGCTGCGCCCGACGGCGGAACTGGCTGGGGGTGATGATGCTGCGGAAGTCCGCATTCTCCTCGCCCCCTTCCATGAAGGCTTGGCCGTGGGCGTCCCACATGGTGCCCACGGGCTGTTGCATCAGGTAGTTGAGTTTAACAAACCCACCTCCCGTAATGCCATCGCCCTCGCCCACCAAAGCGGTGCGACGGGCCATCAGCACGTCCAACGTGCGCAATTCTCCCGCCGGCTGGCGGAAGATAATCACACCTGCCGCAGCTGCGGCCTTTTGATATTCCATAGGTTTCACTCCAAAAAATGGTAAAGATTTAGGCTAGAAACCCTTATATACACCTTTAGTATACATTTTTCAACCCCCTGCCTTGCAATTCATTTTCATACTCCCTATATAACGCCCACTGTTCAGCAACACTTCCCCTTTCACGGCCTTTAGGCCATTCAACCTGAACAGAGGAGAAAACCCTATGAAAATCAAAACTATCCTCACTACCGTACTGCTCGTCGCCACCGCCGTGCCAGCCATGGCCGACTGCGTACTCATCGGCACCATTGCGGCCGAGAGCACTTGGAAGCCGAGCCAATTTCGCCAAGTGGTGGTGTCCTCCTCAGGACAAGTCAGCGTCCACACGATTAAGGACGAAGACAAAGACTTCCTCGTTGGGGCAGACGCCTTGCTCTGCAACCTTGGCGAACGCACCAGCTACCTTGTGGAGCCTGATATCCTCTGCAACGGCAACACAAGGGGGCGCCGCGTCAAGGTGATGAGCTACCACACACCCAACGTGGAAGTGGAAAACGTCACCCCAGGGGGCATTACCCAACGGCTTGAGTTCAACAACGAGTACCTCAAGCGGTTTTTGGCCTCCAAGCCTAAGCCGGGAGCAGGCAGCGCGCGCATTGCATGCTACACGCCCTCGGGCGTTGGGCCAGAGCGCACGCTCCACGACATCACCCAATGAACGTCAAGGCGCCCCTCTGGGGCGCCTTAATGTTTTGCAGCCAACGTCGCTTAATCGCGACGTGGGCGACGGTCGCGGTCGCCACGGCCACCACGGTCACGGCTGCCACGGTCGCGGTCGCCGCTGCCTTCTGGGCGGCTGGTGCCACCGCTGGCCACGACTGCGGCCATTTTCTCGGCCACCACACCTTCTTGCGGCACTTCTTTCACCGACAAGCGAATTTTGCCGCGGTCGTCCAACTCAATCACCTTCACGGTCACCACGTCGTCGGGGTTCATCACGTCGGTAATGTGGCCCAAGCGCACAGGCACCACTTCGCTGATGTGGAGCAAGCCTTCTTTTTCGCCCATAATGCGGATGAACGCGCCAAAGTCGGTGGTGCTCACCACTTTACCCGTGTACAGAGTGCCAAGCTCAGGCATGGCCACCATGCCGTTAATTTTGGCAATACAGGCGTCCACTTGTGGGCGGCTCACGCCAGCCACAGTCACGCTGCCGTCATCTTCCACGTTAATCACCACGCCAAACTCTTCGCACATGCCGCGAATGGTTTCGCCACCTTTACCAATAATTTCGCGGATTTTATCCACGGGCACTTTCGTGCCTTTCATGGCAGGCGCAAATTCCGAGATATCGGTACGGGCAACGCTAATTGCCTTGGCCATTTTCTCCAGAATATGCAAGCGGCCGGTTTTGGCTTGGTGCAGCGCAATCTTCATAATATCGGGCGTCACGCTGGTAATTTTCAGGTCCATTTGCAGTGCGGTAATCCCGTCAGAGGTACCCGCCACTTTAAAGTCCATATCGCCCAGGTGGTCTTCGTCGCCCATAATGTCCGAGAGCACCACATAGTCTTTGCCCTCTTTAATCAGGCCCATAGCAATCCCTGCCACAGGTTTAGGCAAGGGGACACCCGCGGCCATGAGCGCCATCGATGTACCGCACACGGTGGCCATGCTGCTGCTGCCGTTGCTTTCGGTAATTTCGCTCACTACACGGATGGTGTAGGGGAAATTCTCGTGCTTCGGCATCATGGGGTTTAATGCACGCCAGGCCAGCTTACCGTGGCCAATTTCGCGGCGGCCAGGGCTGCCCATACGGCCAGTCTCACCCACGCTGTAGGGAGGGAAGTTGTAGTGCAGCATAAAGAAGTCGTCGCTGGTGCCGTCAAGCGCATCTACCAATGCGGCATCTTCCTTGGTGCCCAAAGTAGCCACGGCCAAAGCTTGGGTTTCGCCACGGGTGAACAGGGCGCTACCGTGGGTACGGCGCAGCACGTCTACCTCGGCCACAATCGGGCGCACATCCACGGGGGTGCGGCCATCAATGCGGTTTTTGGTTTTCAGCACGTCTAAGCGCATCACGTCGCCTTTCAGCTCCTTCAGCAACTTCTTCACTTTGCCAGCCAATTTGGGGTCGTTCAGCTCACCCGTTTCGGCATTTTTACCGCCACCGAATTTCTCGGTTGCCACTTCAGCAACTTCTTCTAACTTCTTCTGGCGGGCTTGTTTTTCGGTAATTTTGAAGGCAGCCACAATGTCTTTGCTCAAAGCTTTGGTCATGCTCGCAGCAAGCTCGGTGGTGTCTTCGGCTTCAGGCATATCAAAGCCGGGTTTAGCGGCTTGTTCGGCCAACTCAATAATGGCCGCAATCACTTTTTGGCCTTGCTCAAAGCCGTAATTCACGGCGCCCAGCATTTGCTCTTCGGTCAGCTCTTGGGCTTCCGATTCCACCATCAGCACGCCTTCTTGCGTACCAGCAACCACCAAATCCAGCTTGCTTACGGCGCGCTCGGCATTGGTGGGGTTCAGCACATACTGGCCATCAATAAAGGCCACGCGGCTACCAAAAATGGGGCCCATGAAAGGTGCACCAGAGATGGTGAGCGCCGCACTGGCCGCCACCATGGCAGGAATATCGCTGTCATTTTCTTTGTCGTAAGACAAGGTGGTGATAATCACCTGCGTTTCGTTCTGGAAACCTTTCACAAACAACGGGCGAATCGGGCGGTCAATCAAGCGGCTCACCAGCGTTTCTTTCTCGCTGGGACGGCCTTCGCGGCGGAAGAAGCTACCGGGAATGCGGCCGCTGGCAAAGAATTTCTCTTGGTATTGCACGGTGAGGGGGAAGAAGTCGAGGCCGGGCTTAGGCTGGCGGTTATACACCACCGTGGCCAACACTTGGGTATCGCCATAGGTCACCAGCACGGCGCCATCGGCTTGGCGGGCAATGCGGCCCGTTTCCATGGTCAGCTGTTTGCCGCCCCACTCAATCGATTTTTTGTAAATTGTGAACATATCTGTTCCTCCCTTATGGGCGGGGTCTGCTTGAGGAGGAGAGGAGAAAAACCGCTGATTCTTGCCGCTTTACTGCCAC
>JBAQUW010000061.1:0-2567 GCA_049297755.1 Alphaproteobacteria bacterium | reverse complement strand
AGGGGCGCCTACGGGCCACCAATTTTTGGCTTGGGCTTGGGCCACTACTTCCGCCCCATGGCTCACAACCACAGGCGCGGGCTGTTGCCATAAAGGCCGTGTGCCATAAACCAGCCCCAGCAACACCACCATAGCCACCCCACCCATGCCCCATGGGCTGATAAACGCCCACTTTTGCAACACGGTACGGGGGTAGACCATCTGCCACAGTGTCCACACTGGCACCAACAGCACCAGCTGCAACACCGCCAACATGTGGCTATTCAGCTGCTTGTGCGTGAACACCGCTGTGGCCAACAGTAAAACAGGCACCAGCCATGGCAGCAGCAATTGAATAGCCACCCGAATATCCTTAGCTGCCCGCACTTGCAGCACCCGCGCCAATAAACCGCCCACCAACGCCCCACACCCCAGCACCAGCACCCACATGCGGGTTGGGCCATACAGCTCTAGGGTTGGCACGTCTGCCACCACCGTCACCCGCTGCCACAGCAACACCATGCACAAGGGCAGGCAGGCCAACACCACCCAGCCCGCTATGGTGGTGGCAATATTTTTCCACGCCAACGTGTGCACCTCCAACACCATGGTGCGCCATATCCACACCCCCATGCTCATCAGCAACAACGGCCAATGCCATTCTCCCGCCATGGCCAACAGGGCCGCCACCAGTGCAAACGGCAGCACGCCTAAGCCACGCGGCAAAGCCTGCGGCATAGTCAACGGCATAGCCAACAGCAACCACGCCAAAGCTTGCAGCAGCACCCCATGGGCATCGCGCAACACGGCAGGGGTAAACAGGGGGTTGAACACCGTAATGCCCAACACACTCCCTGCCGCCACCAAGGGCAAGTTGCTCCACTTCATGCGAATGCCAACTGTCACGGCCAAGGCTTGGGCGGATAACGCCAACAACACGGGGTTCAACACCACAGGCACAGCTACGGTAAACGCAGGCCACACGGCATAAAATGGCATAAGAACAAGTACCTGACTCGGCCACAGCTCTAACGGCCAAACCCCTTGCCACAGTTGGTGCAGGGCGGGGAAAATGGTGCCCATTTCCAGCGTTTGGGTGGGCACATCGTTGGCCAACCATAGCCATAAGGGGCCAAGCAATAATCCACCCACCAAAGGCCACAGCCATGTGTGTTCGGGCGATTGCAACCGCCGCCCCCACAGCACCACCACCAGCACAGCCACAAGCACAAAACCCGTGAGTGCAAGGGCAGCAGAAGCACCCGCTACCGCTGCAACCACCCCCGCAACCACCGCCACACCTAAGCCTGCCAAGGTACTGAGCGCCAAAGGGTAAACTTGCACTTCAGCCGTGGTGGCGGCCAAGCAACGGCCCACCAGCGTGAGCGCCAACACATACAGCAGCGTTGCGGCCAAAATCACCATGGGATAAGAAAATATCAGCGCATCCATGCCTACAGCCTAACCGTCTTTTTGCAGGCAGCCCATTGTCAAATGCCACATTTGGGCTTACCCTGCGGCACATGCATCACAATCTTGTCACTCTCGAAAAAGACATTGCCATTATTGGCGCAGGCCCCACGGGTTTGTTCAGCGTATTTGAATGCGGTTTTATGGGTTACACCTGCGCCGTAATAGACGCCCTACCCCACACGGGTGGCCAATTGGCAGCCCTGTACCCCGAAAAACCCATTTACGATATTGCTGGCCACCCCAGCATTTTGGCGGGCGACTTGGTGACGCAATTGGAAGCGCAAGCCGCGCCCTTCCACCCCGCCTATGTGCTGGGAAACCCTGTGGAAAAACTGGAAAAAGCCGCCGATGGCCGCTTTGTGCTCTCCACCAAAACCCATACGGTCACCGCCAAAGTGGTGATTATTGCAGGCGGTGCAGGCATGTTCACCCCCCGCAAGCCACAGGTGGAAAACCTTGCGGCATTTGAAAACATTTCTGTGCACTACGCCGTGCGCGAAAAAAGCAAATTTGCCGGCCACGAGGTAGTGATTGCAGGCGGTGGCGATAGCGCTATTGATTGGGCGGTGGAACTGGCCGAAGACGTAGCCAAACATGTGCATGTGGTGCACCGCAGAAGCGATTTTCGCGCGGCCGAAGCCACCTTGCAAAAAATGCATACTTTGGTAGCGGCGGGTAAAATCACCCTCCACACCCCTGCCCAATTGCACAGTTTGCAGGGCGAGAATGGCCAGATTGCCAGCATCACCCTTGCCGATTTAGATGGCAACACCACCGTATTGCCTGCGCAAACTCTGTTATGCTTTTTTGGATTGCTGCCCAATCCGGGGCCCTTCTCTGCGTGGAATTTGGCCATGGATGGCAAATGCATTGCCACCGAACCCCTCACCCAAAAAAGCAGCGTAGACGGCATTTTGGTGGTGGGAGATATGGCCAGTTACCCAAACAAAGTGTCGCTCATTCTCACGGGCTTTGCTGAGGCTGTGTATGCCGCCAAAACCGCCCAAGCGCTGATTGACCCCGCGAAAAAATTCAAAGTGCAGTACTCCACCAGCCATAAACCGGGTGGGGCGGCTTAACGTTTCCTAAAACGTTTTTTGCAGGCCTTCATACAC
>JBAQUW010000060.1:0-12268 GCA_049297755.1 Alphaproteobacteria bacterium | reverse complement strand
GGCGAGCCCTGCTGCTGGGCTGATGAGCTCTTGGGCTGCTGGGCTATAAACCAAAGGCAGTTGCGTGACAGGGCAAACCAACGCCCGCAATAAAGCGGGCGCGGTGGCGTGTGGTTTACGGGTGGTGGTGGCCTTAGCCCGCATAGCCTGTTTCTTGCTGTTCTTGGCGGCGTTTGGCTTCAATCGAGAGTGTCGCAATGGGGCGTGCCAGCAAGCGCTTAATGCCAATGGGGTCACCCGTTTCTTCACAAAAACCAAACTCGCCCGCGCGGATACGGTCAAGCGCTTCATCAATTTTGCTAATCAGCTTGCGTTCGCGGTCACGGGTACGCAGCTCAAGCGATTGGCTGTATTCAATATCTGCTTGGTCTACCGCATCGGCCGCAATGGTGCTGTTGGCTTGCAAGTCGCTAATGGTTTCTTGGGAATCGCGCGAGAGTTCTGCCCGCCATACCAGCAACATATCACGGAAATACGCCAATTGCTTGGTGCTCATGTAGTCCGCATCTTTGTCTTTGGTGGGGTCGTAGTTGTCAGGGTACCCGCGCAGCTTGGCGGGTTCGTTGGTTTTGGGTTGCAAATCGGTGATGGCCAGTTTGGGCATCGTCAGCGGTTCTCCCTTTACGTTGCCCTGCCGCTTGAATACAACATATTCAAGTGCAGGTTGCCTAAAATATACGTTAACGCACAAATGGCAACAAAAAAATTCCTGACATCTGCCGCAATTATGGGCAGTCATGTCGCAAAAAAGCCCCCCTCTTGCGAGAAGGGCTTTCTTTTAGGTGGTGAAGGTGGCCAAGCGGGTCACAATCTCGTGCACAAAATAGGCATCGTAATTGTGGCTGGCGGTAGGTATTTCCACCACCTCTGCTCCGCATGCTTGGGCTACATCCGCTGAAAGGCGCTGATGTGTCACCACATCGTGCGCACCATACAGCAACTGCACAGGAATGCGGCGCGCCACTTTGTCGCTTAATTCCCTCAACCATGCATGATGGTTGAGAAAAAAGCGGTGGTTCAGATAGTGCAGTTGCAACAACCCACGGGCGCATTGGTAGGCCAAATCTGGGCCTACCTTGGCTATTTCTGCCGAAAGGTCACGCGGGCGAGAGTCGTCCAACGTCACCATATACAACGTCCACAGCTGCACAATGGCGGCATGGGGCGAGGCTAAGAAAGCAGCCTCACCTTCTGCCTGCATATACGCATAGGCTGCCTGAAAGCGCCGATACAGCGCGGCAATCACATCGCCGCGTTCTTCGGTACTTAAAGCTTGCATCAGCGGCACATAATGTGCCGCATGCAAGGGGCTTTGGTGGCCACAGGCTTCGCTCACAGCCCACGGGCCGCTTTGCTCGGTCACCAAGCAAGTGCCCAGCACGGCTTTAACCTTATGCGGATACTTCACCGCAAAAGCCAAGGCCAGCGTGGCCCCCCACGAGGAACCGTAAAACACAGCCTGCGGTATATGATACCGTTCCATAAACTGGTGAATATCTTCCATCAGATGGTTGGTTGTATTTTCAGCCAGTGGCACGGCATGGATGCGTCGTTGTTCGGGCACCCACACCGCACCGCGGTAAATGTCGAACGAACACGCCGTACCCTGCGGAATACGCGAGCCTGGGCCTCCATGGAGAAAAATGCCATGGAACTGCGGCGGGCTGGTTTCCCGTAAGCCAAAACCTTGCGGCTTTTGCCCCACAATTTGCAGCTCGAAGGGCCCGCAACCATGTTGGGCAGCGGCTATTTTTTCGAACCGTTTGGCGCCTTTTTTAGGGACCGTATAACGGTCTACCAATGTGCTGGCGCTATAGGCAACAGAAGTCATGGACATCTCCATGGTGAAGGGTGAAGGCTATAAGGGAGAAAAGTACACGAAAGATGCAACGCAAGAACGAACAAAAAGCTCGGTTAGAGCCAGTACATTCGCCAAGGCAACATCATGTGCATGAACATACTCAAGCACAAAGCATCAAGGTATGCAATGTTTTTTACAGCTTGTCTAACACCATACGGCGTTGCCATTGCATGGCAGTGTTGCTCACATGGCCACAATTGGGCACAAGGTATAGCTGGCTATGGGGCACAGCACGGTGTAAAGCAATGGCGGTTTCTGGCGGACACACCATATCGTGCTGGCCTTGTAAAATGGTTACTGGCATGGTTAGACGGTCTGCGTGATTTAACAATTGGTTGGGCTGTAAAAAACACCTGTTGGCAATGTAGCCAATTTCAATTTGTGCGCGCGGCAATAATAGCGGGTCGGCCAATCCTTCTTCCACCATGGCAGGGGTGGCATCAAGGCACGCCAGCCAGCCTTCTAGCCGCGTCCAGTCTTGTGTTGCCGTCAATGCTTTGGTGGCGTCATCACCATTCAGTACAGCGTTTAGCCCTGCAAAAAAGGAGCTTCCCTCTGGTAAATGTTTCCTTACACGGGCAAATGCTTCAGGGAAAAATCGGTCAGCTTGGCCGCTCTGCTCAAACCATGCGGCTTCGGCAGGGCTGCCCAAAAACACATCGGCCACGGTTAGGCTTAGCACCATGGGTGGGTGCGCCTCTGCATATGCCACACCCAAAGTGCTGCCCCAACTGCTGCCATATACATGCCATGCGGCAATGCCAAAATGCGTGCGGAGTTTTTCAATATCCGCCACCAAATGCGGCGTTGTATTGGCCACCATGCTGGCAGTAGGGGTCGATTTTCCACACCCGCGCTGGTCGAACAATATGGCACGATATTTCTGCGGATTGAACAATTGCCGATGCTTCATTTTACAACTGCTGCCAGGCCCGCCGTGCAAAAACACAATAGGCACACCTTGCGGGTTACCGCATTGTTCATAGTACAATGTATGGCCATCGCCCACAGGCAACATGCCCGTATTAAACGGTTCAAGTGGCGGGTAAAGGGGGCTGGCGTATTCCATTAAAAAGCAAACCCCATGCGTTGTGATGCTGAAATTTTCCAAGGCATTTGCGTGCTCTTTCGTTCTAATTCTACCCACGCGCAATCGCCCACGTCGGTCAGCTCGCCCCATTGTAAAATGTCGCGGAACAAAATGCGCATGCCGCCCCCATGCCATACCACGGCCGTGCAGGGGTGATTTTTGGTGATCATGTCTGCCACGGCCGCTTGGGTACGCGCACTGGCGGCGGCATAAGTTTCAGCCTCCGGCACGGTAAAAAGGCGGTCATGCAGCTGTGCCGTCCATTCTGGATACTGCAATTTTGCTTCCGCCTTCACCATACCCGATAACACGCCGTATTGGTTCCGCTCTTTTAAATCTTCTACCGTGCTTATGCTGCTGCACCCCACCCGTGCCGCCAACACTTGCGCCGTTTGCTGGGCGCGCAATAAGGGGCTAGCGTAAATATGCGAGATACCTTTGTTTGCCAATTCACCTGCCAGCTGTTGCGCTTGGTGTTCACCTAAGGGCGAGAGCGCATCGTCATACATGCCACCATAGCGATCTTCCACATCGCCCGTGGTTTGGCCGTGACGGATAAAGATGATTTTCATGTGCACAACTTACCGCATTCTTGCCACTTTGGCAAAGCCGTGGCATGGTGCCGCCCATGAAACGCATTGACAAATACACTTTTTACACCCTGCTTGGGCATATTTTATACTTGGCCACCGCCATTCCTTTGGGCTTAGCGTTTTACAGTATTAAAAATACTTGGGGGTGGAATATCCTTTCTCGCGGCGGTTTTCATGCCATGCAAACTTGCATGGGGCAGCAATTGCAGAAAGCACAGCAGCAATATCTGCCATAAATTTTAGCTGAGCTGAATCACTTTATCGCGGCTGGTTAGGCCGTGGGTGATGGTGAGGCGGCTTTTGGCAATGCCAAGCTCTTTTGCCAGCAGCTTAAGAACTGCCGCATTGGCCTTGCCATCTTCTGGCACAGTGGTGATATAGACACGGAGCAGGGGGGAGCCGTCAGGCGTCAGAGCGTGCTCCACCCCATTGCGGCTGGCTTTGGGGGTCACGCGCACATGCAGCGTGCTCCCCAAAGCTGCCCAGTCGTAGGTTGGCTTGGCCATTAGGCCGCAGCTTGAACCTTCGGCTCAATCCACTTCACGGCACCATCGCCTTCGCGGTACACCACGTTGAGTTGGCCTGTGTGGGTATTTTGGAAAAGGAAGGCGGGCTTATGCAACAAATCCATTTGCATAATGGCTTCGTCTACCGTCATGGGCACAATATTTTTTACTTCTTTATGCTTTACCACGGGCATCACCTCGCTCAACCATTCGGCACCTTCGGCCAAGGCGTCCAGCTCGGTTTTTTCTACGGTGGTGCTGGTGGCTTCCATTTTAGCCAGTTTCAGCAATTTGGCTTCGCGGCTGGGGGCGTGGTGCAGGGCTTTATTCATGCGGCCTTTGTAGCGTTGCAGTTGACGTTCCATTTTGGTGGCGGCATCGTTCAGGGCCACGTAAGCATCGCTACCCGTGCCTAAAGCACGCAGGTGGGTGCCATTGGCCTGTACAGCCAGTTCAGATTCTATGCCCTCCACTTCGGGGCGGAAGGTAATATGCACATCAATCACATGTTCAAAATATTTTTTTAAGCCTAGCATGCGGTCTTCGCATTGAGTGCGGAGGCTTTCGCCAGTTTTCATGTGTTGGCCGCTGATGGTGAGTTTCATACGCTTTATCTCCTCTTTGTTGATGTTCCGCTTGTGGGCACCGTTCTTATTCGATACCACACTCCTTATGCTACGCCGCTCAAAAAACCTCGCAAGCGCAATCGGATAAAAGTGTGCCTATCATCTCGCAATGCAGCAATATCAATATCTTAGAGAAAGTGTCAGCGCCCCAAATATATTGGCATCATCCTGACCATGAAATTCTTTGCTGCGGTAAACCACCGTGTAAGCTACACGGGCATTGCCGTAGGTGAACGCAACACCTGTTTGGGCATCGAACACCGCCACACGCTTGTCCACGCGGGGGGAGTCGCTGCGGAAGGTATTGCCATCTAAAAACACCGAATGCGCCATAGCGCGGCCTTCTACCCCACCAAATACCGACCAGCCCAAACGATTGCCACTGGGTTCAAAATACCCTGTGCCAGGTAAGGCTGGTCGCACGCGCAGGGGCTGGTCTTGCACGGGGGCATTTTTGGCGGTGAGGCTCAGTGTGCCCCCTGCTGCTCCATAGGTCAGCAAATTGCCCACGGCAAAGCCAGCATGAGGGGTAAGGCTGAGTTTGAGCGTATCGCCCTGTGCTTCCCACACATTGGGCCAACGCCGCTGAGCCGAAAGCATGAGCACGGGCTCGTTTTCCAGCTGGTGCGCCCAGCCGCGGGGCTTAATGCCATCGACAGCCTCGTGCACCAGCTGTTGCACTTCACGCCCCATGGCGGCGGGGCCAACCATGCCCGCCAAAAACTCCACATCATCTACCACACTTAAATCTTCTGGTGCCGCTGTATAGCCAATGCTGCCGTAAAGCAAGGCTGCATAAGGTCTATCGGTGGGTTGGGGGGTGCTGGTTTTGGTATTTTCTGGCGTGTATAAATTATGCCCCAAGCCATAGGTTACCCCCTTGCGGCTGCCGTCGGTAAAATACGGAATCCATTTGGCAGCATTTTCCGCCCATGCGGGCACGGCGGCGTCTACATCCATGACCGCCACGCGGGCGCCATTGGTGTAGTTTTGGTCTTTGCGGCTGGTGTAGCTGTCGTTTTCGCTAGTGAACGTCACAATGCGGCCGCCCTCTGCCCAAGCAGGTAAAGCAAGGCCGAGACAGACGCTGATAAACCTCCACATACCCGCAACCTATGCCAAAACCCCACATTTGTCACGTTTTGCAGAGGTTTGTTGTGGGCCGCAGCGTGTGGTGTGGTGGGCGCCACACGCCAAAGTGTGCTATATAAAACACACAAGGTGTATATTCGTGACATGCTTGCATCAAATCTCCCTTGCAGAGGTGGGGGAATGTCTGTCATCTTATCTTTGACGGCGCCTCCTCCCCCCCCTTACCCCCCTCGGCGCCGCTCTCTTACTACAAAGGCCCCCCACGGGGGCCTTTTTCTTTAGCATTTTGGTTACTTCCAATTATCCCACACTGCATAAGCCACCATGCCCCACATGGTCAGCAACGGAAGAATCACAAACCCCAACAACTGGCTTTTGGCCAAGCGCGTTTCTTCGGGTGGGCGGCGCATCTTAGTGGCCTTTGGCAGGTGTCCACACAGGAATCTGCTCAAAGTTATGCTCGTGTGGGGGGCTGCTGGTGTGGGTCCACTCCAGTGTGGTGGCGCCCCATGGGTTGGTGCCCACTTTGGGCGTGCGGTAGCTGGCTACAAACACGTTATAGAGCATGAGCAGTTGCGCCATACCAAAAATAAACGCGCCCACGCTGCACAACAAGTTAATATCCGCATAGGCAGGGTTATAGTCGGCAATGCGGCGTGGCATGCCCATCATGCCCAAAAAGTGCATGGGGAAGAACGTCGTGTTCATGCCAATAAACGTGAGCCAAAAGTGCCATGTGCCTACTTTTTCGCTCAGGGCACGACCTGTCATTTTGGGAAACCAATAGTACACGCCAGCCATAATGGTGAACAACGCGCCCGCCGCCATGGTGTAGTGGAAGTGCGCCACCACATAGTAGGTGTCGTGCATCATGTAATCCACTGGTGCTGCAGCCAATACAACACCCGAAAGCCCACCAATGGTAAACAGCACCAAAAAGCCCACGGCAAATTTCATAGCCGTATTAAATTCAATGCTGCCGCCCCACATGGTGGCCAGCCAGTTGAAGATTTTAATGCCTGTGGGCACCGCAATCAGCATGGTGAGGAACATAAAGGTTGCCTGCGCCGTAATATCCATACCCACGGTGTACATGTGGTGTGCCCATACCACTTGGCCTAACAGCGCAATGGCAATAATGGCCCACACCATGCTTACATAGCCAAACAACGGCTTGCGGCTCATGGTGGCAATCACTTCACTCACAATCCCAAAGCCAGGCAAAATCATAATGTACACGGCGGGGTGGCTGTAGAACCAGAAAATGTGCTGGAACAACACAGGGTCGCCACCGCCCGCAGGGTTGAAGAACGACGTGCCGAAGTTACGGTCAGTCAGCAACATGGTAATGGCGCCAGCTAGTACTGGGGTGGCCACCAATTGCAGCCATGCGGTAATCAGCATCGCCCACGCAAACATGGGCATTTGGAACAACCCCATGCCAGGGGCCCGCATGTTAAAAATGGTCACAATAAAATTCACCGCCCCCATAATGGAGCTGGCGCCCGCCAAGTGCACCGCCAAAATCCACATATCCATACCCGCACCTGGGCTGTAGATGCTGTTGGTGAGCGGTGGGTAGGCTGTCCAGCCCGCCGCCGTAGCCCCACCAGGCACAAACATGCTGCTCACCGCCAATAAGCCCGAGAAGGGCATGAGCCAAAAACTCCAGTTGTTAAGCCGTGGAAAGGCCATATCGGGCGAGCCAATCATCATGGGCACCGCATAGTTGCCCAAACCAATAAAGGCGGGGATAATCACAAAGAAAATCATGACGCTGGCGTGCATGGCGGTCATCTGGTTAAAGGTTTGGCCATCGACCAATTGCAGGCCGGGTATGGCCAGTTCCGCCCGAATCACCCATGCCATCAGCCCGCCAATAAATAAAAAGCTCAAGGCGCTCATCAGGTACATCATGCCAATGTCTTTGTGGTTCACGGTGGTGAGGTAATGCATAAACCCTTTGCGTTGCGGGGTAGCATGAGAAGCATGTGCTGCGGCTTTGGCCATGGAAGATTTCCTTTTTTGGGCTTTCTTTTATGCGATAAACCGTTTATAGCACGCACATTGCCAACAGGAAAGCCCCACCCATGCCACACCCCACATTATTTATTGCCCCCAAGCACGATTACCGCGCCAACAGTGGCCACCCGTGGCTGTATAGCAATGAAGTACAAAATTTTGCAGCCCTTAAAAGCCTGCCCGCTGGCACACTGGTGAACGTGGTGACCGCGCGGGGCGAAGTGCACGGCACATGGTTTTTTAACCCCAACACCCTCATTTGCGCCCGCCAGCTGGATAAAGCGCCAGACTTGACGCCCGATACGGCATGGTTTGTCACCCGTTTCACACAAGCTATGGCACGACGCGAAGCCTTTTTTGCGGAGCCCTTCTACCGCCTGATTCACAGCGAAGGCGATGGGTTGGCTGGGTTGGTGATTGACCGCTTTGATAATACTTTTGTGGTGCAGCCCACCACCGCCGGCATGGATACCTTGCAGCCGATGTGGCAAGCCGCCTTGTTGGAGGTGTTCCCCAACGCCTGCCTCATCATCCGCCGCGATAACGCCATGCGCGGGCAAGAAGGTTTGGCTGATGCGGAAACGGAAATTGTCGGCAAAGCGCCCACCATGCCCATCACGGTGAAGGAAGGTGGCGTTACCTATTTGGCCGACCTCATCACGGGCCAAAAAACGGGTTGGTTTTACGACCAACGTCTGAATCGCCAATTTATGGCCAAACTGTGCACGGGCAAAACCGTGCTGGATATGTGCGCCCACACAGGCGGCTTTGGCTTGGCCGCACTCCATGCTAAAGCGGCGCATGTGACGTTGGTAGACAGCAGCAGCCACGCCCTGGGCTTGGCTGATAAAGCCATTGAAGCTGCAAACATGGCCAACAACGCCACCTTGTTTGTAGGCGATATGTTCGAAGTATTAGAAGATATGGCCGCCACGCAAAAAACCTTTGAGGTGGTGATGGTAGACCCACCCGCCTTTGTGAAAAACGCCAAACAACTGCCAACAGGCTTGAAGGCTTACGCCAAAATGGCGCGGTTAGCGGGCAAAATTACGGCACCTCAAGGCTGGGTGTGCTTCACCAGTTGCAGCCACAATGCCAGCGCCGATGAGTTCCAAGACGCCTGCTGCGAAGGCCTGCGCAAAGCAGGCCGCACCGGCCGCTTGGTACATAGCGCGGGTGCCGCCCCCGACCACCCTATTCACCTGCACCTGCCCACCAATGCTTACCTGAAGTTTTTTGTTTTTCAGGTGGATTAAAGCTGTTTGTCTTTTCCTTCAGCAAGCAGTTTTTGCACCTCTGCCAATATCTTCGCTGCCCCTGCATGCGCATTACCTGCACGGTCGGCTTGGCTTTGGGCTTGGCTAATCACTGGGGCGATTCCCTCTTGCGCGGCGCGCAGCAGTTCAGCCAATAGGTGTTTCATACCTTTGCCTTGCAGCATCGCTTCCATGGCGTTGCGGTCAAAGGCTGCTTGTTTCGCTGCAGCTTCTGCCGCTTGGCGGTGTCCAAAAGCCACGCGGGCATAGTTCGCCGCTGCTTCCATGTTTGCCGTATGGCGGGCTATGTCGGTGGGGGTAATGTAGTTAGGGAAGATGTCGCTAATCAGCGCATCAAACCGTTCCCGCAGTTTTTGCTCTTCTGGTCTCACCCACTGTAAATGCACATGTACAGGCCCACGGTGGTTTATCTGTTCTGGGCGTTGCGGAGCACGGCGCTCACCAACATCTGAAGCAGGTTTTTGGAAGGTCGTGGTATCCAGCACCTCCCCTGTTAGGGTGGTGGTGCTGGCGGTGACAGTGGCATTTAACGCAATAATTTGATTGGTAAAATTATCCATCCACGCCGCTGCTGCCTCTTGCTGGCCAAAAGTCAGCTGAATTTGTCCTACAATGCGGTTTTTATTGTTATCGATAGGGTAAGTCACCTGAAACAAAGCTGCTTCCTCTTCAGGTGTGGGGGTAGGCGTGGGTGTTTTAACGCGACGAAAAAACATGGAATTTTCTCCTTTATGGCTATAGCTGAAAGCACAGCGCTCTTGTCTGATATGGGACAAGAGCGCTGTTTTACAAGGAGGCAAACGAACTTATTTTTTCAACCCCTCCAAAAACCGCGCCACGGTGCGCATGCCTTTGTGCAGCTGGGCAAGGCTGTATTTTTCGTTGGGGGCGTGCAGGCCATCGTCAGGCAAGCCAAAGCCCATCAGCACCACGGGCACTTTTAATATGCTGTCGAACAGGGCGGCAATAGGGATGCTCCCGCCTTCACGCATAAACACCGGTGCTTTGCCGTACACCTCCTTCATGCTGCTGGCGGCCAGTTGCATGTAGGGGTTGTTGGGCGATATCGCCACCCCTTCGCCCCCATGCAGGTTGGTAACTGTGGCTTTGTAACCTTGAGGTAAGTGTTTGCTCACTGCCGTGCGGAACCACTTAAACGCTTGGTTTGAGGAAATGCCCGCAGGTAAGCGTAAACTTACTTTGGCGGTGAGGGTGCAGGGAATCACCGTCTTTGCCCCTTCGCCCACAAAGCCGCCTTTAATGCCATGAATTTCCAGTGTGGGCTGTGCGCCTAGCCGCTCCAGCGGCGGCAGTTTATTATTGCCTACAAAAGCCTTGATACCCATGGCACTGAGTAATTCCTTAGCGCGTTTGAGGGGGTCTTTCACCCAAAACTCTTTTTCCACTTTGGGTGGTTTGGGGACAGCTTTCATCAATTCCGGAATATTAATTTTGCCATCTTCGCCCTTCAAGCGGCTCATCAGCAGGCAAAAGGCATGGAAAGGGTTAGGGGCAATGCCACCGTATTCACCGCTGTGCAAATCGCCTTTGGCGCCTGTAATGGTGACTTCGGTATAGGTGATGCCTCGTAGCCCCGATGTAATCGCGGGGCTTTTTTCACTGGGCATAGATGTATCGCACACATAGACACAATCGCACGCAAACTGTTGAGCGTGGGTTTGAAGGTAGGCCGCCAAATGACGACTTCCGCCGCCTTCTTCCTCGCCTTCCACAATGACTTTAATATTGATGGGTGGCTTGCCATCTCGCGCAATGAGGGCAGCTAAAGCGCCGAGCCATACCATGCACTGTCCCTTATCATCATTCGCCCCACGGGCATAAAGGTTGCCATTGCGCTCGGTTGGTTCAAACGGCGGCGTTTGCCACAGCTCTAAGGGGTCGGCAGGTTGCACATCGTAGTGGCCATAAATCAGCACGGTGGGTTGGTGTTTGTCAACAATCCATTCCCCATACACCAGCGGGTGGCCTTGGGTTTTGATAATTTTGGCGGTAGGGAACCTATGCGTTTTTAAAAACGCCACCGCCCACTCGGCCGCCTTTTGCACATCAGGCGCATGTTCAGGCAGGGTGCTGATGCTGGGAATGCGCAGCCACTCTTTCAATTCGGCAATGCGGGTGGGGAGGGCTTTTTCAATGAGGGTGTCTATGCTGTGGGCGATGCTGTTGTTTTTCATAAGCCTATTGTGCCTGTGCGTTTTTCTCTTGCCAAGCGCAAAAACTCTGCTACATTACCTCTACATCTGCGGTCATACATCAGCGGTGGGCAATGCCCGCCTTTTTGTTTGCTACAGATGGAAAAGGGGATAAATACATATGAACACCAGCCAAAAAATCGGCATCTCGCCCCGCGAGGAAAAACTCTGGCACCTGCTAGAGCCTACCGTGCTGGATTGCGGCCTCAAGTTGGTCTGCCTGCGCTTGGTTAAACGCAGTGGCCTGATTTTGGAAGTGTTGGTTGACGGCCAAAATGGCAAAGTGGGCTTAGAAGAATGCGCCACCTGCTCGCGCCGCATCAGCCGCATGATGGATGTGGAAGACCCCATTACCGAAGCCTATACGCTGGAAGTGAGCAGTCCAGGCCTAGAGCGCCCACTGGTGACGGTGGACGACCTGCACGCCCATGCTGGCAAAGTGGTGAAAATCAAGCTGAATGGCAGCATGGAGGTTGGCCCCAACACCATGCGCAAGCTGAAAGGCACGTTGGGTTCGGCGACCGATAAAGCCCTAAACCTGACCACCGAAGATGGCCACGCAGTAGAGGTAGATTTGGCGGATATTGAAGATATCCACCTGGTGCCCAGCGATGACGACTTTAAACAATTACTCAAAGCCCCATTAACCAAATAAAGTAACAGAAGGAGAAAACCACATGAGCTTAGAATTTGTCCAAATTGCCGAGGCCGTTGCCCGCGAGAAAGATATCGATAAAGAGCAAGTGCTCGATGTGATGGAGCAAGCCATTCAAATGGCTGCCCGCCGTAAATACGGCATGGAATTGAACATCAAAGCCACCATCGACCGCTTAAGCGGCGATGTGAACCTGAAAAAATTGGTGGAAGTGGTGAAAATGGTGATGGAACCCATCAGCGTGGAAGAAGTGCGCGCTGCAACGCGTGAAGGCCGCGAGCCTGAAATGCGCCCCGCGTGCGACAGCCGTGGTTACCCCTTAAAGCATAACCC
>JBAQUW010000059.1:0-2507 GCA_049297755.1 Alphaproteobacteria bacterium | reverse complement strand
GGTCAGCACATTGTTGGCACCGCACGCCGTAATGGCTGTGCCACTGCTATCGCTGCGGGCAATGGCATAAACGCTGGGGTCTACCTCTTCGGTAATCCCGCGTGAATCGGTGGTACAGAATAAATTGGAACCATTGCTTTTTAAAACTTCTAAGGTGCCGCAAGTGGGCAACGTGTCTTTGGCAAAGGGTTTAACGGTGGGGTCAATTTCCACCGTTAAACCATTATCTGCCGTACATTCAAAGCTGGTGCCGCTGGTGCGCAACACTTGGCCTGTAGGGCAAGCGGGCAGGGGGGTTTTGGCAAAGTCCATCACGGTGGGGTCTTTTTCCGTCAGCACGCCATCATCAGCCGCACAATCAAAGCGGCCATTGCGGGCGGTAAGGGTGGTGCCTTCGGCACAGTTGGGCAAGGCTGCCTTAGCAAAGTCTTGCACGGTAGGGTCAGTTTCTTGCGAACACGTCCACGCGCTGCCACCCCATGTCAGTTTACTGCCGTTGTCTTTACACTCGGCCATGGTTTGGCGGGCAAACACTTCAATATCCAGCAAATCGGCCTGAATAACCTTCACTTCTTCTTCCGTCTTGCTCATCCGCGCATTGCTGCGGGCGTTTTGCAAGCCACGGCCACCGCTTTGGGTCACAAACTTTTCTTGGGCCACAGAAACACTGGGCACTGCCAACACACCAAACCCAGCCACAAACGTGGCAAGCAGAAGCATTAAAACTGGTCGGCGGCGTGTTGTTCTCATTCCCGTCACGTTCTTCTTATGTCTTTCTTCATTAACGGCTTATGCCATTGTGTTTTAAGCACACTGTTTTTGCAGCAGAAATCTGCCTTAATCTTCTAAAATGCCCTTTTCTTATTCACTGACTGCGACAAAAAAGTGACGTATACCGAGTCTGCCGCTATACTCACCCGTATGTTGCTCTCTGCCTCCATTTTAGCCGCCAATATCAGCCAATTGGGCGCTGATGTATCCAATATGGACGCCGCCGGAGCCGATTGGATACATCTCGATTGCTTCGATGGCCACTTTGTCCCCACCCTCACCTTTGGCCCTGCCATTGTGCAAGCCGTGCGCGGGTATACGCAAAGACCGCTCGATATACACTTTATGGCCGAGCGCCCATGGCAATATTTTCCAGCATTGGCGGAAGTTCAAAAAATCACTCCCCACAACCTGCGCGTCACCGTGCATGTGGAAGCGTGTACACAGGTGGCAGAGGTCATTGCCACCCTCCGCCAGCATAAAATTGCTGTGGGTTTGGCACTTTTAGAGGCCACCCCCGCCAGCGCCGTGTTGCCTTATTTGGCAGACATTGACCAAGTATTGGTCATGACCGTGCGCGGCGGCTATGGCGGCGACCCTTTCCTGCCCCATGTGCTACCCAAAATTGCAGAACTCCGCACCGCCATCAACGCCCTCCCACCCGCCAAACAACCACTTTTAGCGGTCGATGGCGGCATTTCCCTCACTACCGCCCCCTTGGTGGCCCAAGCCGGCGCGAACGTCCTCTGCGCGGGTAGCGCCCTCTTCAAAGGCCACAACTGGGCAGAAAATGTCGTCAACCTCCGCGCTGCGGCACAATAAAAAGCGGGGGATTGCTCCCCCGCCCTCTCATTCGTGCGCACTCGGCGATACCATACGCGGAAACAGCCGCGATATGAACCCCCGAAACGTCTGTTCGTTGCCCCAAAAGCCGCCATGAAACACGCGATGACTGATGGTACGCGCCATGGTTTCTTCGTAGTCTTCTGGCATCACCTCCAGCAACCATTGCTGGGCTTGGTGCAAAGCCAAATGCGGGGCAGTTTCGCGTGTCTGCAAAATGCTCACCACCCGCATCACCACAGGCTGGTCTGGGTGGAAATGCTCCAACCGCCGCGCCAACTGGGCAAAGGCAGCTTTTTGCATCTCGCGCCCCTTTTCCAAGCCAAATAGCTTGTGGCACAGTTCGGATTTTTGCGCCCATACCATGGGTTCAAGCTGGCCTTGCTTGCTCAGGTGCAGCACAATGCTGTGCAGCACATGTCCCAACACACCCTCCAAGCCCTTTTCAACAACCTGGTACTGCTTGCTCGTCATGCCAGCCACCAATGAGCTGGCCTTCGCTTCATGTTCTGATGACATTGTCATCTCCTAAAAAGGTTCGGTTTACGCGCAGTAAGCTTCATATAGTGCTTCAAAATAAGCTTTTCAAGCTTATCTTTGCTACTTTTTTGCGCCTATCACCTTGCAACCACACAACCCCCACCCCAAATCCCCCTTCCCACCACAGTTAAAACAGGTTAAAAGCAAGGTTATGAAAACTCAAAAAGCCATGGTTATTTTCGGCACTCGGCCCGAGGCCATTAAACTGGCGCCCTTGGTGCGTGCCTTGCAGAAAGATTCCCGCTTCACTTGCACCACCGTCTTCACCGGCCAACACCGCGATATGGTGAAACCCATTTTGGAATGGTTCGACATTACCCCCACCTATACGCTCGATGTGATGGCCCACAAAC
>JBAQUW010000058.1:0-11953 GCA_049297755.1 Alphaproteobacteria bacterium | reverse complement strand
ACCCTTGCGTGAGGCAGCCTTGTTGTACCGTCAGTTGAAAGACGTGGTGATGAGCGACAACGCCGCCCTTGGTGCCCGCGACACCAAAAAGGTGGAAGAAAACCTGAAGCAAAAAACCCGCTTGGCGCTCAAGTTGGAAAAATTGTTGGGCGATGCCAAAGCCAACAAAGACGTGGTGAAACAAGACCCCGACTTCCACTTTACCGCCCGCGCCCTGCAAGCGGAAATTGAAGAGTTTGAAGTGGCTGCCCGCAAAAATATGATGTTGCTGAAAGCCGCCCACCAAGTGCGAGCCGATACGCTGCAAATTATCCGCCATGTGATTAACGAGCGCCAACCCAAAGTGGATATGTACAACGCCCGCGGCACCTTGGCCAGCACGGGTAAGGAAGCCACCTTGGTGAACAAAGCGGTGTAAAACACCATCCGCAAAAAACCGCCCATGGGCGGTTTTTTGGTGGTAGGGCAGGGGGCTACTCTCCTGCTTTTTCCGAAAACAGCGCGTCTTTCTCCGCCGCACTCACGTTGGCAAATTCGTCAGCGGTATCCAGCGGCCCTTTGTTTTTGGTAATGTTGGGCCACAGGGCGCTGTAGCGGCTGTTCAAGTCGGCCCACTTGCGTTCAGCAGGGGTCAGCTCTTCATCGCTTTTAATGGCTTCAATGGGGCATTCGGGCTCGCACACGCCGCAGTCAATGCACTCGTCGGGGTTAATCACCAGCATGTTTTCGCCTTCATAAAAGCAGCTGACGGGGCAAACTTCCACGCAATCGGTATAGCGGCATTTGATGCATTTTGACGTGACGACGAAGGGCATAGCGCAATCCTTTTGTTAAATTCGCTCTGTTATAAAACGGAAATGCATGGCATGCAAGCATCACATGGTGCCCAAAAACGCGTTTGGGTGGCGGCAATGGCTAGAGCCCACACAGGTTTTGCTTTACAGTGGGGTTATGACGTGGTTGTGCCGCAGTATCTTGTGTGTGTTTTGCCTGATGGGCGCGTTCAGTCATGCGTCTTCAGCTCCTGCCAACAAGGAAAACAAGCCAGACCCCGCCGCCGATTTGAACAATCTGATGCAACAACGCATTCAAAACTCCATCACCATTGGCGGCAAAAATGTCATGGAAGAAATTCGTCCCAAAAGCCAGTTCGAACTTTTACCGCTGCCCGCAGCCCTGCAAACGCCAGAGTACATGCATTACATGCGCAACCGCTTGATGCTCGAGTCCTATGCCCACAACCCCACCAAAGGCGATATTCAAGCGCCCGTGACTATTGTGGAATTGTCAGACCTTGGCTGTTTACCGTGCATGGAAAAGCTGAAAGCGTTTGATAAAGACTTGGCCGACATGCCCAACCTCATTCGCTTGGTGCATGTGCATGCGCCCGTGCCCACGGCGGCCCCCTCGCAATTGGCAGGGTTTTACGGCAAAATGGCGCAGTCGGTGGGCAAATTTTGGGAATATCGCACCTTTGTGCAAAACAACAAAGAAACCGATGCCAATGCTTATTTCAACGGCCTGCGCCAATTGGGTATGGATGACAACAAAATCCGCATGGCGGCCATTCGCGATGCGCGGCGTTTTTATCGCGAGCTCGATGCCGACGCCGCCCTCATTCGCCAAGCCAAACTCAAGCACTCGCCCATGTGGTTGGTCAGCGGGGTGCAGGTGGCACCCTCTGCCATTCCGCTTGATAAATTGAAGCATGTGGTAGAGTATGATTTGCAAACGCAACATGTGGCCTTTGAACCCTTTGCGCCTGCTGCCGTGGTTGACCCAACTCCAGCGCATGGTGCAGAGCAAGCCCCTGCCGCTCCCAACAATAATAATGGCCACTAACCGATGAGCAGATTGCAAGACGAAGTCAAAAACCTAGCCAACAAAGCAAAAGGCGTGCAAAAGCAGCGCTCCGATATGCGCAAAAGCCGCGATTTGGTAGGGATCGATCTCGACCGCCTCAACCCCAGCCGCGACGTGACCAAATTGTTTGAACGCTTGCAGCAAGAGATTAAACAAGAAACCAAGCGCTACACCATGGCGGCTGTTGCGGCACCAGAAGCCCCAGCGGCTGATGAGATGTCGCAGTTTATTGCGGGCATAGATACAGCCATACCCCCAACAGCTGCCCCTGCAGCACCCGCTCCAGCGGCGCCTGTACCCGCCGATGCTCCCTTTCAGCCCTTGCCCCGCGGCCCTTTTACCCACCATTTTGCCAATACCATTGAACGTGCTTTTCAGCAAACTTATAGCAATGCGCTGGTCGGTCACAGCTTGCCCGAGCGCCGTTTGTTCGATTTGATCGAAACCGAAGTGCAGCGTATTTCCGACAGCTTGGCCAGTTTTGGCTCGGCAGGGTTAAACACGCTGCAAAAATTGCGCAAAGCCAGCAGCTATGTGGGCGAAAATAATTTGGGCGCCTGCCTGCGTTTGCTGAAAGGTGCTAAGGCGACCGACCCCAACAACAACGTGTTGGCGTACCTTATTTCTCAAATTGGCTATTTTCAAGCCGCCAACGGCCATGGCGATGCCCTGCCCGATGCCCGCAACGAAGGTCAAAAATGTGGTGCGGTGACCGACCTTGTGCCCGCCGAAGTGCTGATGCAATACCGCTACGACTCTGCCGTATGCGAGCGCGGCTTTACCGATAAAAAACCCTTCGATTGGTTGGTAGAATTTTATCTGCTCGATGCCGAACAAATGGGGGTGGCAGGGCTTACCAAAGCGCAAGCGATGCATTTAAAATCATGGTTGTTGTTGGCTACCATTCCAACCCAGCATTGGAATGATTATGTGTTTGGTTGCATGAAAGGTATGGCCATGCACACCGTGGGCGGCGCTGCGTTTTATGTGCATGTGCTGCGCCCTAAAGTGATGACCGAAATGAAAAACCGCGCCGTGCCCCCTGCTGCGGTACAAGAGATTGAAACCGCCCTCTCCTCGGCCTATGCTGCCTATTTGGAAATTGCTGGCGCATTCCAAACCGGTTGGGTTGAGCGTGGTACAGGCAGCAATGCATGGACAGTGCGTAACCGTTTCCTCACCGATTTTAAAGCTGTCTCTGCCATTCCGCAGTTCGATGAGGTGCTGCTGCATGTGTCGCTCGATGGCCGTGGTTACGAAAAAGATGCCTTCCCCACCAACGAATTTAAAGCCAAAGGTTACCCCAAAGAATTATATTGGCGCTTGTGGTCGGTGAGCATTACGCCAGAAGAACGCGTGACGCAAATTTTGCCCGTCAGCGAAACCGCATTGGAATCCTCGTTCTATCGCGATTCCGATATTCTGCTCACCACCTTTAAAGAGGTGGAAAATGGCCTCATTAAACAAGAGCAATGGAAAGAGGTAGAGCCCCTCTTGCTGCGCTTATCCATGGACCATATTTTGGCCGCAGGCACCCGTTCGCCCAAACCGCGCAACAAGTTTTACCCCACCGTGCCGCCCTTTAGTGGCTTTTATCGGGAATGGGAGGTGACAGATAAAACCCCCCGCGTCTCCGTGCTCTTGGCCGAATCTGCCGCCCGTGGGGCCTTTGCCAGCATTCAAGAAGTCATGGTGTCTTTCGAAGGTGCCGCCCTGTTGCTGGAAGACCCCCGCTATGGCCTGAAAGCCCAACAAGAATATGCGCTTGAGCAACTGAAGCGCAAAGGCCAAGGCTTCATCACCAACATGGCCAGCAGCATGAGCATTGGCCAAATGATTCTGTACATTTTTGTACCCTTAGCGGTCATGAGTTTCTTGGTCGCCCTCGTCATGCGTATGTTTTAATTTCGTCACCCCCTTGCAAAAAGTATACATGTTGGTTATAATAGATACCATGACGAACAAACTCGCCATTGGTGTAAGTGAACGCAACAACCTACAGGTTGGCGCGTCCACCGTGCATCATATCTCTCTGCAGAGGTGCTAACCGCGTAAGCGGGCGGCCCCAGCAGGGGCGTCCCGTTTCAGCAGACTTGCAGAGTTCCACTGAATTCCCGCACGACTGACAAGCTTTACCCGTAACCACCAACTTTTATGTTGGAGATGGTTATGAAAACTGTTACATTCTCAACCTAGGAGAAAATATCATGTTCATGAACCCCTTAGCCCCGTTGTGGCGTTTGGTGGCCGATGCCCGCGCCGATCGGCGCGAAGCACCCCGTGCCCCCACACCCACCGTGGTATGGTATCGCCCCAGCACATGGGTCGATATCACCGCCATGCCCAGCCACACCATGCCGCCGCGCAGCTTAGGCGCGTTTGTGCGGTACTTTGTGGCGCAGCTGAAAACGGTGTTGCTGCTGGCCTTTGTGTTGGAAGCGCTCATTGCCGCCACCTCGGCCTTTATCCCGTACCTCATTGGGCAATTGGTCGATGGCATGAGCACGTCCACCAACGCGCAAACCACACTCAATCAGCTCTACCCTTTGCTATTTTGGGGTGGGTTATTGGTAGTGCTGGGGCGGCCGTTGTTGGTGGTGGCGCTGCACGCCGTGTATAGCTTTGCGTACACGCCCGTGTTTGGCAACCTTATCCGCCGCCAGCTGCATGGTTATACCTTGCAGCACAGCATGAGCTACTTCCAAAACGACTACGCTGGCCGTGTTGCCAACAAAGTGTTAGAAAGCGGCCCCGCCCTGCGCGAAGCCGTCATGGGCAGTGTCACCGCCGTATGGTACGCAGGTTTTTTCACCATCAGCGCTTTTGTGCTGTTGGCTAAAACCAATCTGCTGCTGGCCATTCCTGCTGTGTTGTGGCTCATTGGCTATGCCATTTTGCTGCGCCACTTTGTGCCGCAAGTGCAGCAGGTTTCTGCCGCACACAGCGAGGTGCACAGCACACTGGTAGGCCGCATTGTGGATAGCTACACCAACATGATGACGGTGAAGCTCTTCGCCCGCGGTGGGCACGAGGATAACTACGCCATTGATATCCTCAAAACCCACACCGCCAGCATGACGCGCATGACGGCCAAAATGTTCACCATGAGCAATTGGCTGGATGTGCTGAACGCCCTGTTTTTGGGTGGCACCACCGCTTTGGCCATTTGGCTGTGGGCGCAAGGGGCCATCACGGCAGGGGCAGTAGCCATGGCGTTGCCGTTGGTCTGGCAAATCAATAATATGAGCAGTTGGATTATGCACCAAGTGACGAGTATTTTTGAAAACCTTGGCCGCGTGCAAGAAGGCATAGAAACCATCGCCAAACCCATTGCCATTACCGATGCCACCGCTGCCAAACCCTTGGTGGTCAGCAACGGCGAAGTGGTGTTTGATAAGGTGAGTTTCCACTATGGCCGCACCGCTGAAAGTGGCCGCACCATTATGGAAAACCTGTCGTTCACCATCAAGCCGGGCGAAAAAGTGGGTATTGTGGGTCGCAGTGGCGCGGGCAAAAGTACGCTCGTCAACTTGCTGCTGCGCTTCTACGATGTGGAAAGCGGCGCTATCCGTATCGATGGGCAAAATATCGCCCACGTCACGCAAGATAGCCTGCGCAGCCACATTGGCATGGTCACGCAAGACACCAGCCTGCTGCACCGCTCGCTGCGCGATAACATTCGCTACGGCAAGCCCGAGGCGACGGAGGCGGAAATCCTCCATGCCGCGGAGCTTGCCCAAGCCCACTTGTTTATTCCCCACATGGCCGATTTTAAAGGCCGCACGGGGTTAGACGCCCATGTGGGCGAGCGGGGCGTCAAACTCTCTGGTGGCCAACGCCAGCGGGTGGCCATTGCCCGGGTTATTTTGAAAAACGCGCCCATTCTCATTCTGGACGAAGCCACCAGCGCTTTGGATAGCGAGAGCGAGCACGCCATTCAAACGGCGCTGGAAAAAGCCATGCACGGCAAAACGGTCATCGCCATTGCCCACCGACTCTCTACCTTGCAGGTGATGGACCGCATTGTGGTGATGGACGCTGGCAAAATTGTGGAAGACGGCAACCATGCCGCCCTCCTCAAACGCGGCGGCATCTACTCCAACCTCTGGAACATGCAAAGCGGCGGCTTCCTGCAAGAAGACTAACCGCAACACCTGAAGAAGCCCCGCAAGGGGCTTCTTTTTTGTTTTGACAGGGCATCTGTGTTGGTATACATAAAACTGTTATCTTCACGTTTCACCTCTCATCAGGGAGTATCTCTTATGTTTGAATATATGCCCGAGACGACGAGTATTGCCTTTATTGTGGCGCTGGTGTGCGTTTCTTGGCTTGCAGCAGGTTTGGGGACTCTGGCGCACATGCAGCGTCTGCGTGCCGAACAGGCGGAGCTCGCCTTACGTGCCTTGGGAATTGAGTCTGATGATTTGGCTCAGTTGCGTGCTGACTTTGACGAGGCTAACTACCGTATTTATCGTTTCGCCTATGTGCAAAAAACAATGGCGTTTGGCAACCATACCCAAATTGCCGGGTTGGAATTGGATCTGGCCATGGGAGCTCTCCGCGGCAGCCTGAAAAGACTACAGTCCGCTGCTGAGGCCCTCCCCTCTTAAGCCGCACCGCCCCTTAAAGGGGCGGTTTTTTTATGCAGCCACCTCCACCACCCCACCAACCCCCAAATCCCCCAACACATACGCTCCATAGCGCAGGCGTTTCAGGCGCAGCACCTTGCCGCCAATGGCATCTACCGCGCGGCGGATTTCGCGGTTTTTGCCCTCAGTCAGAATAAATTGGTAAGTGTTGTTTCCCAACGCCGTCACGGTCATAGGGGCAAAGTGTTCGCCGTCCACGGTGATGCCTTTGCGCAGTGTGTTCAGGCGCCCTTCAGTTAGTGGCAGCTTGGTGGTTACCTCATACTCGCGTTCGTCATTGCCGCGCATCAAATCTTGCGCCAATTGGCCATCGGTGGTGAGGAGGAGCAGCCCCTCGCTGTCGTAATCCAGCCGCCCCACACTCACCACACGGGGCAGGGTAGGGGGCAGGGCTGCAAAAATGGTGGGGCGGCCCTGTGGGTCGCGCTCGGTGCACAGCTGGCCACGGGGCTTGTGGTACAGGAACAGCCGCGCCGCCTGCTGCCCGCCAATGGGCAGGCCGTCTACCGTCACCACATCGGCCGCCGTCACCAAAAACGCGGGGGTAGTAAGCGTTTCGCCATTCACGGCCACGCGGCCAGCTTCAATCCACCGCTCGGCCTCACGCCTACTGCACACGCCCGCCGTGGCCATGCGTTTGGCAATGCGTTCACCTTTTGGTTCAATGTCGTCCATCAATCTGTTATAAAGCATTTATGACCGATGTCCATACCCGTATGATGCACGTGGCGCTTGAACATGCCCAAAAAGCCGCAAATGCGGGCGAAGTACCCGTGGGCGCCGTCATATACCGTGGCGAGACCATACTGGCCGTGGCGCACAACCACACCGAAGCCGAGCGTGACCCCACTGCCCATGCCGAACTGCTGGCCCTGCACCTTGCCCGTGTGGCTACAGGCCAAATGTATTTAGAAGACTGCACCATTGCCGTCACCCTCGAACCCTGCGCCATGTGCATGGCCGCCCTGTGCTGGGCACGGGTGGGCGAAGTGCGCTTTGGCGCCTACGATGTGAAAAGCGGCGGCACCGTGAGCGGCGCCCGCGTGCCCGACCACGCCCACCACAAACCCATCATTGTGGGCGGCATGTGCGAAGCCGAGGCTAAAGCTCAACTTCAGGCGTTTTTTCAGGCGCGGCGGTAGCCATGTTTTTTTTGATATTGGCAATAGCCTCAGCTAGATCTGAAGCCAGAGTAGAAAAATCGCATGCCATCTGTGCTGCTGAACGTTCCTGCCCAGGTTCAGCATAATAAGCATAAACACCTTTCGCCCATGCCACCGTTGAGTTGATGGGCGTTTGGGATTGTGCCACAGCAATACTTTCCACAATATTTACGCACACCGTCATGGTCATGTCCCGCATCTCGGCGGGGGGGAGGGCATTGTGGGTAAAAAGGTGGTATTTCACAAAGTCGTGCGGTTGCATACCGTATCTGCCAACAATAGATTCAGCAAGATGTGTCATGCATGTCGTTAATTCATCTGAACCTGCGGGCTGCTCAAACAACCGTTCTTTCTCAGCCAACTCCAGCATGGCATGAATGACTTCGGGGTCAAGCACAGCCACCGTCATGTGTTCGGTATCGCTCACATTTAAGGTGCGCCAATTTTGTATAGTATCCGCAGTTTTAATTGCATTGTGCGGCACGTCATAGCCATGGCGGCGCAAGTATTCTAGCCCTAATACCCAAAACAAGTCACATTGTTCTTCGTACTTTAGTTTATTAAAATTTTTGGTTAATTCGCGCGATATACCAAGGTTGTCTTTATATTCTGGGCGTTCCCAATATTTAAAATGCTCAAGCGCTTGAGCAATATCGGGCATATAATCAGTAGAATCTTTGCGATGACTCGGCATATGCACATGGCCAATTTCATGTAGTGTCACCCCCGCCATAAACAGTTGGGGCTGAAACAGGGAGGTGTGTATTAAGTTCGCCTTGGAGCTTTGAGAAAACAAGGGTGGGTTATGGTGTGGCTGAACAAGCGGCAGAGCCAAGCCATTGATAGTGGAACGAAGGAGCACGGATGCTGTTCGATTTATGGCTTTGCTCAGCGCGCCGCGTGAGTGGCGTTTTTGGGTTGTTGGGTCAATGCCCAGCGGAAAAACATTGTGGTGCCATATCAGTTGTGCAAGTTGGCGTGCGTCAAAGCTGGCATGGGGCGGCACAATAAAACCCAGTGGCCGTTGCCCCAAGGGCAACGGCTGCCCCAATTCTGGCAGGCGTGCCCCAAACACGTTTAGCACCTCCCGATAGGTTAATGGTTTCATAGTATGTTATGGCACTTTGCCCGAGTGGCACCTGACAAACCCCTGACAATTGCCCTGCATACAGCCCAAGCTCTGCCTCTTATTCCAGCAGATGGGCTGCTGGACAGCGTTTCCTGTGGGTAAAACCGCGCCAAATTGCGCATAAAAACCTAGCAAATCCGCCATTCTGTAAAAAAATGTAAAAAACTTGAAAAAGGCTGTTGACAGGGGGGGCGTGTACGGTTAAGTTCCGCCCTGTTCCGAAGCACACCGCAGCCAACCAATAGGAAAGCAGCATAGGCTTCTCGGACACAGCTCTTTGACAAAAGAATAGGACACGCAAAACGATTTGTAGGGTTCAGATTGCGCCTTGATCATGACTCTCGCTTTCAAGCTTGCTTGAAAGTGTAGTTGAGTAAAAATGACCAGCCGGCCGATTTGAACGTTATAAATCGAGACAGGTCTCGTTGATTTTTTTATAAAATTGATGAGCTGTAGTCAACAATGAATAACGCTTTACTATAATTGTGAAGAGAAAGTCAGATCGGACGAGTTGTTATTGATTCTTCGGAATCACCATCAACATGAGAGTTTGATCCTGGCTCAGAGCGATCGTTGGCGGCAGGCTTAACACATGCAAGTCGAGCGAGGCGAAAAGCCGAGCGGCGAACGGGTGCGTAACACATGGGAATCTACCTCGGAGTGGGGGATAACATTCAGAAATGAGTGCTAATACCGCATAATCCATATTGGGAAAGTTTTAACGCTCTGAGAGGAGCCCATGGCTGATTAGCTAGTTGGTGGGGTAAAGGCCTACCAAGGCGACGATCAGTAGCTGGTTTGAGAGGATGATCAGCCACACTGGGACTGAGACACGGCCCAGACTCCTACGGGAGGCAGCAGTGGGGAATATTGGACAATGGGGGAAACCCTGATCCAGCCATGCCGCGTGCGTGATGAAGGCCTTCGGGTTGTAAAACGCTTTTGGCGGGGACGATAATGACGGTACCCGCAGAATAAGTCACGGCTAACTTCGTGCCAGCAGCCGCGGTAATACGAAGGTGGCGAACGATGCTCGGATTCACTGGGCGTAAAGGGATTGTAGGCGGCTTTTTAAGTCAGATGTGAAAGCCCGGGGCTTAACCCCGGAATGGCATTTGAAACTGGAGAGCTAGAGTAAGGTAGAGGAGAATGGAATTCCCAGTGTAGAGGTGAAATTCGTAGATATTGGGAGGAACACCAGAAGCGAAGGCGATTCTCTGGACCTTAACTGACGCTGAGGATCGAAAGCGTGGGTAGCAAACAGGATTAGATACCCTGGTAGTCCACGCTGTAAACGATGTACATTCGCTATCAGCCCTTTTAGGGTTGGTGGCTAAGCTAACGCATTAAATGTACCGCCTGGGGACTACGGCCGCAAGGTTAAAACTCAAAGGAATTGACGGGGACCCGCACAAGTGGAGGAGTATGTTGTTTAATTCGACGCTACGCGAAGAACCTTACCTGGGCTTGACATCCTGATTGCTCTTGGCAGAGATGCCTTGGTCATTTAGTTGGATCAGTGACAGGTGTTGCATGGCTGTCGTCAGCTCGTGTCGTGAGATGTTGGGTTAAGTCCCGCAACGAGCGCAACCCTCGCCCCCAGTTGCCAGCATTTAGTTGGGCACTCTGGTGGAACCGCCGCGGATAACGCGGAGGAAGGTGGGGATGACGTCAAGTCATCATGGCCCTTACGCCCAGGGCTACAGACGTACTACAATGGCACATACAACGGGACGCAACGCCGCGAGGCCGAGCCAATCCTTAAAAAGTGCCTCAGTTCGGATTGCAGTCTGCAACTCGACTGCATGAAGTTGGATTCACTAGTAATCGCGGATCAGCATGCCGCGGTGAATACAGTTCCCGGGTCTTGTACACACCGCCTGTCAAGTCATGGGAGTTAAGTCTACCCGAAGTTGGTGAGCTAACCGCAAGGAGGCAGCCACCCACGGTAGGATTAATGACTGGGACTAAGTCATAACAAGGTAGGTGTACGGGAACGTGCACCTGGATCACCTCCTTTCTAAGGATGCGGTCTGGATCCTACAAAACGTTTTGCGTGTTCTTTAAAAATCCCCGAAAGGGGCTTTTTGCTGTCGGTAGGTACAGACAATCATGCTCGCCCTATAAAAAAACTCTCCGCCAATGGCGGAGAGTGAAGTGTTAAGGCTGGTAACGCACAATCGTGACATCTTCGCCCGCCAATTCTTCAGCAATAATGCCTTGAATGGTTGGCCAATCGCCCCGCGCAAGGCCTGCACCAATTAGGGGCAAGCCAATGCGTTTGCCAGCATAAGTGGTTTTTATGGCGGCCATGCAGCGCCGAATGGCCGCATAGTCGGCCATCACTTCACCTTTGGGCTCGTCCCAATGGTATTGGGTGTAGGCGTTCAGTAGGTGGAAAGTGCCCCCTAACGCATTGGGGCAAACAGCCATGGTAAAGGTGCCGAGTTTGGCGCGGTCACCCGCAAACGTTTGCCTGTCAACGGCAAGAGCCTGCGGGAATTGTTCCGCAATTTGTAACGCCAACCCACGCCCCATGCTGCACATGCAATTGCAGCCATGGGCAATCACGTCAAAGTGCCCAAGTGTAGCCAATGCCAGTATGTCGCCTTGGCATGTTTTCATTGGCGAAATCCTTATAAACGTGTTGAAGATACAGCTGTATAGCGCATAAACCTCCTCATGTAAACGTACCTACACCACATCAAAAGTACGCGGTATTTGACAATACTCTTTTAAGGGTATACAAGAAGGTGTTGTCCCTCTCATCTGGAGCTTTTCAATGTCTCAAACACGCAGTCTGCCGTGCCTGTATGTGGCGTGCGATATGGAGCTCGATGGCCCCAATATTCGCCAAAACTCTATGCTCAGCATGGCCTTCCGCTGTCGCACGCCGCGTGGCGTGGCGGTGGGAAAGCCGTTCGATGTCAACCTGAAGCTGCGGCCGGGTGCCACGTTCAATATCAACACCATGGACTTCTGGTATCAATATCCCAAAGCCTATGACGACTGGGCCTTGGGCGAAAAACACGCCCCCGCCGAAGCCATGCACATGTTCAAAGCATGGCTCACCGTCACCACACAGGGTTACACGCCCATTTTGCTGTCCGACGCCATCGGCTGCGAATGGGAATGGCTCAACGCCTACA
>JBAQUW010000057.1:0-8449 GCA_049297755.1 Alphaproteobacteria bacterium | reverse complement strand
CTAATAAGGTGACTGAGGTGATGACCATGTTCCAAAAATCTATTTTAACCATTCAGGACAACATGGTACGGATTTCTGGGGCCATTTCTCAGCAAGGCACCGCCACCCACCAAATTACGCAAGAAATTACCGAAAATGCGGCACGGGCGGGAGATATTATGAAAGCCACCGACCAGATTTTGGTGAGCACGAAAAAGGCCACGTCATCTTCAGACGAGGTTAAACTGACCGCCATGGACGTGGCCAAACTGGCGCGCGACGTGAACCTTGAATTGGACAGAGCACTCGGCATGATGCGGGCGGCCATGTAGCCTGAATCTCTTCACCAAAAAGCCCGCATATTGCGGGCTTTTTGGTGGGTTTTGAGTTGGGCTACATCACCACCAGCTCGGCCTGAATGGCGCCAGCGGCTTTGATGTTTTGGAGAATGGAGATGACATCGCGCGGTTTGACACCGAGGGCATTCAGGCCATTGACCAAATCGGCCAAGTTGGCGCCACCTTGCAGCACGCGGAAGCGGCCTTTGTCGCCATTTTGGTCTTCTTCGGTTTTAATAATGCTGCGGGGTAATTCGGGCACGCCAGCGTCGTCGAAAATGAGGGCGGGCACGGTCACGGCTTTTTCTTGAATATGGATGGTGATGTTGGCGTGGCTGATGGCGACGTCTGATATCCGCACGTCTTGCCCCATGACAATCGTTCCCGTTTTCTCGTCAATTACCACGCGGGCGGTGGTTTCAGGCGTCACCATCAGGTTTTCAATCTGCTGAATGGCGCCTGCAATATTGCCGGCAAAGGTGGTGGGGAGTTTGATATCGACGGTGGCATTATCGGTGGCAGAGCTCACGTTGGCGCCCATGGTTTTGTTGATGGCATCGCGCAGGCGCACGGCGGTGGTGAAGTCGGGCTCGCGCAGATTGAGGCGCAAGGCGCTGCCCAATTGCGCCAGTTCAAAGCCCGTTTCGCGCTCCACAATGGCGCCATCGGCAATGCGGCCTACGGTGCTGTGGTTGCGCTCTGTCTTGCTCCCGCTTTTGCCTTCTGCCACAAAGCCGCCCACCACCAAGGCGCCTTGCGCCACGGCGTAGGTATTGCCATCGGCGCCCAATAGCGGCGTAGCCAGCAACATGCCGCCTGAGAGCGATTTGGCATCGCCCAAGCTGCTCACCGTCACATCGACCTTGGTGCCCTGCCGTGCCAGCGAATGCATTTTGGCCGTGACCATGACGGCGGCGACGTTTTTGGTTTTCAGCTGGGCTTCTACGTCCTTACTGTTCACGCCCAAACGCTCCAGCATGTTCACCAGCGTTTGGCGGGTGAACGGAATGGCGTTGGCGCTATCGCCCGTGCCTGCCAAGCCCACGGCCAAGCCGTAGCCGATGAGCATGTTGTCGCGCACGCCTTCAAAATCGGCCAAGTCTTTCACCCGCGCGGGGGCCGTGCTGGCGTGAATAAGGCAGGGAATAAGCACTAACAAGGCGAGGATGAAGCGCATGGAATATCCTTTTTACATTGATTTTGGGTTGAAGGAATGCAAAAGGTGTGCCAGACATAAACAACCAAGGCCGATGCATCTTATGGAGGCGTGCGATGCACAATCTTCTCTTTCTCTTTTCCTTAGCATTAAACCCTTTTATTGTAGGCACATTTGTTGCTTATACACGCCACACTCAAGGTAACCTTTATATCGCAGGAGTGGTGCTGCTGTTGGGAGTGTTGGTGACTTTACTGGAGGCTATTTATGAAGCTGAAGATTATGAACAAGGCCGCGTAAGCGTCCGAGAAAAAATCAAATTTTGGCTTACACGAGAACCTCCCAATTACCGCTTTATTGCGCAACTTCTTAACCTGACCATCAAACAATACTTCATTCTGCTTTTTATAATAAGTTATGCCCTTATATTATGGCTAACATATTGGATAACAAACACGTTTATGCTTTAGTCAACCGCCCTTTAAAAGGGCGGTTTTTTTTGGCACAGCATTTGCAAATGTGGGGGCAAGAGAAAGAACACCATGCCCACCATTCAACCCAGCCAAATACAGCCCAGTCTATCGGCAGCACTCAGCCACCGCATGAACCACTTGGTGGCGCGGCAGGGTGTGGTGGCAGGCAACGTGGCCAATAGCGAAACGCCCAATTTTAAGGCGCGGGATTTGGGGTTTAAAAAGTTATTTGATAGCAACAGCAGCATTGCCATGGCCACCACCAACAGCAAACATTTAAACCCCAATGGGGCTGTAAGTGCTGGCAACCGCCGCGAGCACAGCAACGACATGGTGCTGGATGGCAACAGCGTGCAACTGGACCAAGAAATGCTGAAATTGAATGAAATTCAGCTGAATTACCGCATGGCGACACAGCTTTATAGCAAGCAAGTGGCGTTTCAAAAAATGGCCATTGGCCGTGGCAGATAAGGAGTAGCACATGGATTTGATGGGAGCGATTAATGTTTCGGCCAGCGGCATGAGTGCCCAGACGGCGCGCATGAAAGTGCTGTCGGAAAACATTGCCAACGCCGACAGTATTACGGGCAACAATGGCGGGGCTTACCGCCGCAAACAGGTGTTTTTTAAAGCGGAGCTGGACCGCGCCACGGGTCTGACCAAAGTGGCGGTGGATAGGATTAAGGAAGACAAACAAACGCCGCTAAAGCTGGTGTTTGAGCCCGCCAACCCCTTGGCCGACGAACGCGGCTATGTGGCCTACCCCAACGTGGACACCTTGGTGGAAAGTACCGACATGCGCCAAGCCACCCGCGCGTATGAAGCCAATTTGCAGGCGATTGAATCGGCCAAAGAAATGATGGCGCGGAGTCTGGATTTGATTCGGTAAAGCTGATACATTCAGGGTAACAAGATAGTGACCCTATGGATTTTAAAATTCTCGGCAGCCTTTCTCCCATGAATATGGCGGGGGGTATTGCGGGCAAAGTGGCCAGCGGTGGTGCGGCCAGCCCCATCACCAACCCAGTTACCAGCTTTGGCGATTTGGTAAAGCAAGCAGTGGATAGCACTGTAGCCGCGCAAAAAAATGCCGAGGCGGTAACTTTGGCCGTGGCGCAGGGCGAAAATATACCCACCCACACGGTGATTCAGGCCATCAGCAAAGCGGAAATGACCTTAGAAACCATGGTGACCGTGCGCGACCGCGCCGTGGAAGCCTATCAACAGATTTTGCAGATGCCGATTTGATTGAACACAATAACAAGGAGCCCTTTCGGGCTCCTGTACGCTTGAACTTCAACACAAAGGTGACGTGGCCATCGTAGGTCACCACATCGCCATCGGGGTAAGCATGGCTGCCCGCCCGAATATGACCAAACCATGCCTCTCGGCAACCTACCAATGCATAGCCCTGTTGCTGGGCCAGCGCCGCAGCGATTTGCACCGCAGGGTGCGCCAGCAAGGTGCCGCAGGTGGGTTTGGGCGCGTCTTCGGCATACGCCATGGTCAGGCGCAGCTTCAGGCTTCGCCGTCGATGGGGCAGTAAGGCTTTGAGAACGGCAGGCAGTTCCGCCGCCGTGCAGTGGGTTGTATTAAACATTTTCTCTCCAGATGTTGCGTAACGTGAATCCATACATAGGGCGCCCACAGCCACCACACAAGGGGCGACGCCAAAAAAAGCCCCTTGCGGGGCTTGGTATAACCTTTGAGGCACAAGGCATTTTTCTTCTTATTATTATAGGAAAGAAGCTTTTGCTTAAAGGTGAGGTGTCAGTAACTTGCCATGCTGTGCTGCACAATGCAAACAAAATAAGCAGGCTAGACGCTTTTTTCCTGACACTCATATGTGGCAGAGGTGCACGGCCTATGCACAGATACAGAAAAATGGGCTGAATTGTTTACCTATTTGGTGTATGATTCGTGCCACATGAACCCCCTGCCCCACCCGATTTGGTACGACAAAGCGCTGGCCACAGGCCGCCTAAAACCTGACACCCCCCAAGCCCATGCGGCAGTGGTGTTAGAGGAGGTGCGGCAAAGTGTGCTGGCAGGGCGCAAACCACAAGGCGTGTACCTGCATGGCCCTGTGGGGCGCGGCAAAAGTGCCGTAATGGCCTTGTTTTTAGAGGCGGTAAAAGAGGATAAACTCCCCTTCCGTCGCGTCCATTTTCATGCGTTTATGGAGGAAGTGCACGCCCGCATGCACACGGTGAAACCCATGGCAGGGCAAGACCCCTTAGGCTTGGTGGCCGCCGATATTATAGGCCATGCCCGCTTGTTTGCTTTTGATGAGTTTTATGTGACCAACATTGCCGATGCTATGCTGCTGGGGCGGTTGTTTCAGTTTTTGTTTAAGCTGAACGTCACCATCATCGCCACCAGCAATTGGCCGGTGGCCGAGCTGTTTCAAGGGGGCATTAACCGCGACCGTTTTGTGCCGTTTATGAAGCTGATAGGCACCCACATGCAGGCAGTGGCGGTGGATGGCGGACAGGACTATCGGCGCTTGAACAGCGGGCATTCTCCCAACCTGCCCCTGTGGTTTGTGGGCACGGGTGCCGTGGGTGAGGCGGAATTGTGGCTGCTGGAACAGGAAAAAAAGTACGGCAAACACCCTTTGGCGCGTTACCCTTTTAGCCAACTGTGCGGGCAAGCGGTGGGGCGTGACGCGTATTTGGCACTGGCGGAGAAGCTGCACACGCTGGTGCTGACGGATATTCCCATACTGCCAGACACTCAAGCTGATACGGCGCTGCGGTTTGTGGCCTTGGTGGATATTTTCTACGAACACCACCGCCGCCTGATTTGCACCGCAACTGCCTTACCTGAAGCCATTTGCACCGCTGGCGATGCCGCCTTTGCCTACCAACGCACGGCGAGTAGGTTACGGGAGATGCAGGGGTGGTGACGACGTTCTAGCCCCCTGTCATCTCTCATTTGTGCGAGGGGGCATAAGGCCTTGCATAAATGAGAGAACAAGAACGATGACCACGCTTATCAACCGCTTAGAAGACTGCGCCGAACGCGCGGGCGGCAAGCGTGCGCTGGCACAAGCGGCGGGATTTTCGGAGGCGCAGCTGTTCCGATATTTACGGGGTGATAGTGCCCCCGATGCTGAGAAATTACTGGCCATTGCCAAAGCGGCCAAGGTAGATGCAGGCTGGCTGCTGACAGGGCGCGAGGCCCCAACCACTGACAGCTTGGCGTTGCCCCACAATATGCTGCTCCACCAAACCATTTTGCGCACATTTGAAGAATCGATGCTGGAAGTGAATAAGCCTTTACCGCCGGCCCAACGCGCTCAGTTTATTGACATGATTTACACAGATGCCTTGCTGGAATGGCAGCGCTTAAGCGCACCTTACCCCCAAGAGTTTTTAACGATGATTTTTAAAATTCACTTTCTTTATGCGTTAAAAGCAGAGGGCTTAACTGCCTACAATACCTTTATCCTGCAAGATGTGCAGAGCAAAACAATGAGCGGCGCGCAATTAGAATCGCTCACCAACCATATTGCACGGGCAAATGTGGAAATGTTTAATACCCAAGCAGGCCAGTTTTTTTACGACAGAGTTGGCCGCAATGTATGGCCTAGCGCCGCCAAAAGGCTTGATGAAGCCGTACTACAGGCCATGAACTTACTGGGCAAACGTACCATGAATTGGCTGGATATGGGCTGTGGCAATGGCCGAGAATTGAGCTACCTTCACCGCCATTACGAGAATGTAGCTGTCCATGGCTTAGATAACTCTGAATTGTGTATCGATTTGTGTCGCCAACAGGCCGATGCAGGGAATATCCCCTCCAATGCCGTAGAGCAGGCTGACGCACGCTTTTTACCGTATCCAGCTGATAGTTTTGATGTAGTGTATAGCCGCCGTATGCTTGACTCTCTGCCGTATTTTCCCAACGAGAGCATGGGGCTTAACCAATTGTTTAAGCAAGTGCGCCGCGTTTTGCGGCCGCAGGGGGTTTTTCTCTTCAGTACCCGTTATGGTCAAGGGCGCGAGTATGTTTATTTTCAGCAATTGCTGGCCGAAACCGATATTGAGCATTTGGCGGCTATGCACGGGTTTCAGATTAAATGCAACCGTAGAGTCAACTTTTTGCTCCAAGAAAACCCCCAAGCCGTCACCAGTAAATTTGACGACTGGCTGGATGTGGTACTGCAAAAAATTTAACAGCCCTCGCAAGGGCTGTGTCGCAATCGGCTGACTTACTGACCGCCGCCGCAGAAGCCCATGGGCACTTCACCGCTTTCAATACGGGTGAGTGCGGGCAGGTCGTAACCATAGTGCTGTTGGTACAAATCGACCGTACGGCGCTTGGCAGGGGTGTACTCAGGTGTTTGGTAAAAGCTGGGGTCGTGGTGGAACATGTCACCAAACACGGCGTAACAGTCGGCCATGTATTTTTTGGTGTCGGTCACGTGGGCGTCCCAAATCACATCGGCCAAGGCGGGCGGCACCAAGCGCTGTTTGCCACGGTAATGGTGGGCCAATTGCAAAAATTTGCGGTACAGGTCTTCGGCTTTGGCAATATCGGCATCGGTCATACCGGTGTGGTCTTTCACGCGGGCAATCACGCTGGTGAGATCCATGGCGGCCAGTTTGGTGGCGAAGGCGGTGTCTGTCATTTGTGTCATACGGTTATCCCTTTCCCTTGCATTCATGAGATACATGTATGCAACTTTGTGCATTTACGCAAGTGGGCAGGAACATATTTTTTGCACATGTGCGTGTTTTTCATATTTTTTCAATGGTTTATAGATATATCTTGGCGCGTCACTACAATGCCGTTCCAGCTATCAACCCCATAAGGAGCAGCCATGAATCGCCTCATTCTCATCCTCGATACCACCCCCAACCCTGCCACGACGGCCGCCTTTACCCAACTGTGCCGCCAGCTGGACGCCGCAGGCAACACCCCCACCTTTGCTTTGGGCTTGGTGCCCGATGTGACACTGGCCCTCACCAGCCGTTGGCCGCATTTGATTTACAATGCCTTTGAATTTCTTTCACTCACCGAACCCGCCCATTGGCAACTGATTGCATTTGACGAAGTGCACACTGTCATTGCAGGGCAAGCGTTTTGGCAGGGAGAGGTGGCTGGGGAAGCCCCTTAACAAAGCCTTAAAGGTATACAATAAACAATATCCCTCGGCCATCGGCATACCGCCGATGGCACCAACCTAGAGAAACACCATGACCATTTCTGTTTCTAAAGCCGTCCCCTCCGTGGTTGTGTTTTGCGCATACTTCCATATGAGCGTAAAACCCACCCCCGCGCAGGTAATGGCTGTGACGACAGCCTTCACCAACTGGAATGCCTCTCTCGTTGGCCAAAAGTTTGCCCCACCCATGAACGCCTTCATGGCAAAAGTGCTGGGGAAAAAGGGCTTCCGCATTCAGGTGAAGGTGACAGAGCAAAACGATGAGTACCACCTGTGTGTGGAGCTCATCAGCGCTTTGTCGACGGAAGAAGACGGCGCCTATCTGTTTGCTGCCCGCGCCATTGGTCACGATAACTCATTCTCATGGTTTATCGACTGCTACATGCAGACGATGGCTAGGGGAATTTCCTCCGCCGCCAAACTGCGCTCGGGCCAGAGCGTGTTTTGGAGCAGCCACAGCGAAGAAGAACAAGCAGCCTGAGCTGCCAGAGCAGCCACCCCGTGGGTGGCTGCTTTTTTATTGCCAGCGCACGGCGGGGGCGCGGGAGGGGGCTGGGTCGGCCTTGGGGGCGGTGACAGACACATCTTGCGGGAGGAATTTACCTGTGCTGCTGCCGTAAAAGCGCAGGTAATCTTGGCCTTTGCTATCGACATACGGTTTGGCGGTGAGCTTGAGGGCTGGGCGATTATCTTTGGCAGGAATGATGACCTCGGTAGGCAATGGCGGTGGCGGCACATACGCAGGTTTTTCGCGCACTGGCACAAATTTAGGCAATTTGGGCAGTTTTTTGGGCGGTGGTGGGGGAGAAGTATCTTCCACAATCACAAAACTGCCATCTTCCATCACTTCAATTTTTTGGCGTTTTTTCTGGCGCTTGGCAGGCGGCGTCACCACGGGTTTGGCGGCAGCTTTGGCCGCCGCCACTTCAGCTGTCGTGCTGATGGGCGTGGTGGGAGAGAGTGCTTCCATGCGCCCTGTCACTTCAGCAAATTGGGCGCGGGGTTGGGTGATGGCTAAGGCGGCGGGGGTAGGCACATCGGCCGCAAAGGGGCGCAAGGTTTCGGTATCGCTCACCTGCCCTGCTGGTGCCACAGGGCGCACCACACTGGCAAAGGGCTGAGCACACACAGCAAAGGGAGCCACCTGTACGGCCAACAAGCCTGCGTAGAAAATGGACGTTTTTCTTGTTTTCATGAGCACTTCTGCTGTGCATGATAATTGCCTTATCGCGACATTCCAAGTACCATCTGCACCCATGAACACAATTTTACGCACGTTAACGCACCAGTTGCGCACATTTTTTAACACCATTGCCCCGTGCGATGCCAC
>JBAQUW010000056.1:0-2125 GCA_049297755.1 Alphaproteobacteria bacterium | reverse complement strand
CGTTGCCGCTGGCCCTGACAATAGCATAGGGTGCGCCCAGCATTGCCTGACCACCAAGGCCAAAAGCCCAAAATGTAATGGGAAGCGAAAACTCGCCATCAATGAAGCGTTTGACAAAGCCTGGCTGGGCGGTTGGTTGAGGTTCGTGTGATGCGGTCATGTGCCTGTCTCCCAAGTTAAACAGCCACCTAGAATAGGTGGCTGGGGAGTAGTAACCGTCCAATGAACGGCGCAGCGTATTCGCGCTTGCGCGTTATTCTATTCCGCCGCCTCCCCAACCGCAGGTTGGAAGACAGCAAGTTTGGTAACGGCTGATGCTCGCAGCCGCTCTAGGTAGGGGTTACTAGGCCCCAGGGCGTTTAAGCCCTTCTCATACCTTATGGTAAGACGGCGGCGGGGTAAAGTGTGGAGGAAGCCCCTCAATCATTTTTAGAACATCAAGATAAAACAAACTGACTAATATGGCGAAAACTTTGTCAAACTTGTCAGGTGCTTATTTCTCTAGCCGTATATGGACAGCCACATCCAACCTCGTCTATCGTCCCCCAAACCAAAGGGAGAACCACCATGTACAATGTCGTTGCCAATGGCCTGCAAATGTCAGCCTTTCGAGATGGTCACGCCCATTTACGCCAAATGCCGCTGACGGCCACGTTGATTGCCGAGATGCTGAAAGGTGGCACTGTAGGTGGTGTGTTCATGCCCAACACCAAGCCTCCCATCAGCCGTGTGTTCCGCCGTGACCATGACGATACCCATGGCTGGAGCATTGAAGGCTATATGGACATGCTCAAAGCTAATGGCGGCGATGCGTTTGATTGTACCATCGTGCCCCTGTACCTCTCCGCTGAAACCACTCCCGATATGATACGCGCAGGCGCACGTGCAGGCGTTCTCAAATCCATTAAATACTACCCGCCCCATGGCACAACCAACTCCGACCATGGCATCCCCATGGATGGCTTGATTGGCAGCGATGTGTTGAAGGCCATGGAAGAAGAAGGCGTTATCCTGAACATCCACGGGGAAGAACACGGCCAATCCAACCAAAACTGGTTTGATAAGGACACCAACGCCGAAGATGCATTCTACAAAACCAAAATGCCAAGCCTGTTAGAGGCCCACCCCAATCTCAAAATCGTCTGCGAGCACATCACCACCCGCACCGCTGTGAACTTTGTCAAAGCGGCTGGCGAGAATGTAAAGGCCACCATTACGCCCCAACACATCCTTTACACCGTGGGCGACTTGCTGAAACGTATGGAAACACATATGTATTGCCAGCCTTTACCTAAATTTGAAGATGACCGCCAAGCTTGTATGGAAACTGCGGTTGGGCTTGAACGCATTTCGGGTACTGAGAGTCGTCCCTATCAATTTGTTCTTAACACCAAGTTTATGGCAGGAACCGACCAAGCCCCACACTTGCTGATGAACAAGATGGTGGATTGCGGGTGCGCTTCAGGTGCTTATTTTGGTGAAACCGCTATCCAGATGTACGCGATGGCCTTTGATAAGGCAGGTGTGGACATTATGACCCCCGAAGGTGCCAAAGCCTTCCATACGTTCATGGTGGATAACTTCAACCGTACCTACGGCGTGCCTGCTTCTGATAAAGTGGTGTTGATTACCCGCAAGCCTGCTAGTGTGCACACCGTGTTGACCCCTGCGGGCGAAATCAAACCCATGGCCGTGGGCATGAACCCCAACCACGCCAAACAGGGCACCACTATTCCGTACTCGGTTGAGTACATGGATATGGCCGCCTAACAACAACCAACGGGAGATAAACTTATGTGGAAACAACTGGCTGCTAAAATCGGAACCGCCGCCTTACGGAATATTGACCCTGAAACCGCCCATACGATGGCGATTGATGGTTTGAAAACGGGCTTAATGCCCCGCTTGGCTGATGTACCTGCTACACCACCCTACAAGCTGTTTGGGTTGCCTTTGAATGCTCTTACAGCTATCCCCGCAGGCTTTGATAAACAGGCCGAAGTGCCCGCCCAAATCTTTGCCTCGTTAGGTGCAGGCATTTTGGAAGCAGGAACTTTGACTACCCGTAAACGTGCAGGAAACAGAGGGCTTGTGGGAGATAATGGGGCGTTGATGAAACGCCTGC
>JBAQUW010000055.1:0-4010 GCA_049297755.1 Alphaproteobacteria bacterium | reverse complement strand
CAGTGTGGCTTTCGCAAAACAAAACGGCCCCTCAGGGCACACCGCAACAACGCTTTATACTTAGGCCGTTTTCACCACCGTAGGCTTCTCATCAGGCCGAGAACGCCCCATACCTTCCGATTTGGTTTGCACCACGGTATGCCCTACCATCGCCTCTATTTTTTGGGGAGCATCCGGCATGCGCTGCACCTCTTGCCGCACCTGTGCCATACTCACACGCGCATGGTTTTGGGCAATGGCCTCCATTTTTTGCTGCACGCGCTGGGCGGCAACACGGGGTTCGGGCTTCGGTGCCTCAATCGAAAGCTTTGCGGTTGCCCCGCCAAAAAAGCGCAAGCCTGTTAATACCGACCATTTGGGATAATCGCCACGCTCGCCCCTGCTTAAATACACGCCCAAACCTGCTAAATCTTTATAGGCAGCTTGGCGGCCTTCGGGGTTATTTACAAATTCTTCAATCATGGCAGCAGTATCAATCATCTCCGCCTTCACTTCAGGCGCCATGGCCGAGCTTTGAGAAATTTGGCTTACAAATTGCTGCACTTGGGGAGGCACTTCAGGCGCTGCCGCCACAGGGGCCACGGCCCGCACGGCAGAAGAGGCGACCTCTGTCGCCGCCACCGTTTGCTGTATCGCCCGTATGTCCATTTCCTTTGTCTTCCTGACTTTTCGTCTCTCTCGGCCTTCCTAGCCTTATTTTTATGTTAATCCGCACAAACCGCGTATGCAATACTCCTGACAGGACTTTGTCTGACTTATCCACATTGCAGCCTTTAGGGTGTTGCCAAAATACATCAAGTCAAGCAAAAGTGTAAACTACTTACCCACACGCTGAATATCACAGCTAAAGTCTTTTAACCGCGCCACAATATCGCCATAGCCACGCTCCACACGGTCCACATGGGTGAGCGTGCTTTCCCCGTCAGCAATGGCTGCGGCAATAATATAGGCAAGGCCTGCGCGTAAATCTGGCACTTCAATAGGGTTTGAAATCGCTTTCAATGGTGTCGCCCCATTAATCAGCGCACTGTGCGGGAAGCCGTGGTGGGCAAAGCGGCACTTGCTGCCCAAACAATGGCTAGAAAGCTGAATTTTTGCACCTAAGGTATTCAGCACCTTGGTGTAACCAAAACGGCTTTCGTACACAGTTTCGTGAATGACACTCATACCTTCCGCCTGCGTGAGCAACACCGCAAAGGGCTGCTGCCAGTCGGTGGAAAAACCGGGAAACACATCAGTTTCCAGCAAAATGGGGGTCAGTGGGCGTTCGCGGAAGAAGGTGATGGTCTGCTCATCCTCAATGGTATAGCCCCCGCCCACTTGGCGGTAGGTGGAAAGGAAATTGCCCAACGTATTGGGCAAAATGCCCCGCACCGTGATGCGACCATTGCTGGCGCAGGCAAGGCTAGCCCAGCTGGCGGCTTCAATGCGGTCGCCCAACAGGTGCATGTGGGTGCCGTGCAGGGTTTCCACGCCTTCAATACGCAATTCGCGGTTTTGGCCCACAAAAATAATGGCTCCCATGCCGCGCAGCATGGTAATCAGTTCCATAATTTCGGGCTCCATGGCCGCATTCGTAATCACCGTGGTGCCTTTGGCGCGCACTGCTAAAAACAAGCAGGTTTCGGTGGCACCCACGCTGGGGTAGGGCATGGTGTAGTGGGTGGCCTTCAGGCGGCCTTGGCTTTCCGCATAAAAGCCATGGTCAACTTCGGCTACCGTGGCGCCAAACAACCGCGCCGCTTCAATATGAAAATCCACTTTCCGCGCGCCAATGGCATCACCATCCAACACTGGCACCTGCGCCTTGGCAAAGCGGTGCAGCAAAATAGGGATAAAGAGAATAGGAATGCGGTTGCTGCCGCTATCAGGCATTTTCATCACATGCGTGGCAATGGGGCGCGGGTCAATCTCCATACGCATGGCCGTCACGTCAAAGGTCACTTTTGCGCCCAAAATGGTGAGCATTTCCATGAGAATTTGGGTTTCACCAATGGGCGGCACGTTGGTGAGTACCGTAGGCGTATCGCCCAAACAGGCCGCCACCATGGCTTTATTGATAAAATTTTTGGCGCCGTAACAGGTAATTTCGCCTTTCACAGGCTGGCCGCCTGCAATGCGATACACGGCATCGGTGCCTGTTTTGGTAATCAAGGGTGTGGCTGTGTTCATGCCCGCATTGTGGGGTTATGCACGCCAAGCGTCAAGAGAATGACGTGATTATTTTGCCAAATCTGCCTCGTAAGCCGCCATTTCTTCAGGGAAGTGCTCTAATACATCCTGCAGCTCTACTTCTCGCGCGGCATTGACAATCAAGTCAATTTTAGATTCTTCCCGAATCTGCTCATCCGGCTCAATGCCAGAATGCGCCCAAGCAGCCTGCCCTTGGCGCTGCCAATCTCGCAGAGTTTCTTGAGGCGCATCAAACACTTGGGTCAACTCTTCATCGGTTTTAGCTAATCCTGCCACAGCAATTTTTAAAAAATGGGCCTGTGGCAATAACTCACGTTCACCATTCACCAAACGCTCATCCACAGCTTTTAGCCGCGCCAGCCACTCTACAAAATGTTTATTCTGTTGTTCACTCATCCCCTCTTTATGTCACCCCGCACAAAAAAGCCCCACAAAGGGCTGACATCTTTCCGCACACACAGGGAAATTGGTGGACCCTAGCGGGATCGAACCGCTGACCTCTTGCATGCCATGCAAGCGCTCTACCAGCTGAGCTAAGGGCCCATTCGCAAACGCGAAGTTGCATCTACTTACGCAATTTTACGGGGAATTGCAAGAGGCAAAATGCGTTTTCTCGTGTTATGCTCCGTTTATGGACATTATGAATGAGATTGCCCACCTTACCACCCGCACGTGGCGCTGGTACGCCAACCCCAACGCCCGCCTTGGCCGCGGCTGGTTTAACACCATATTACTGGTGGCGTTTTTACCTACGCTTTATTGGCAATATGCCGCCATGCAACACGCCGCCAATAGCTTCAACGCCCTGCTGCAACCGCAACACGGTGGATCAACCACCCAGCAATTGCAAGCCCTGCAAGGTTTGCTGCATGCACCAGCATCAGCATCAGCCACAGGCATTGGCTTACCTGAATTATTCCCCTACATTGTTTACGCCATTTTGCTCCCCATTGTTCTCATGCGCCTGCGCGATACAGGCTGGCACTGGGCATGGGCGCTCCTCATTTATATACCGCTGGGGTTAGATTTTGCTACACTGGTTGCAAAGGCAACTTTCCCTGCCTTGCTCACTTGGCCGCTGGCCATTGCGTCGCTGATTGTGATTACCAAATTGTCCAGCGTGCCTAGTAAACAGGCAGCACAAAACGAGAAAGTATTTTGATATTTCGCCCCGCCATGGCAGGATTCGGCCATGCCTCACACCACCACCACCCAAACCAACCCTCTGAAAGGCCATGTGGTAACAATCGACGGCCCTTCCGCCAGCGGTAAGGGTACCTTGGCCAAGCGATTGTCACGCATTTACCGCATGAAGTATCTGGATACCGGCACCCTCTACCGTACCGTGGTATTGGCCGCCCTGCGCCAAGGGGTAAGCCTGACAGATACCGCCGCGGTGGCCGAAGTAGGCCGCACCATGAACTTTGATTTTAAACACATTGGCAACAACCACTTCAGCACTTTTTTAGATGGCGAAGATGTGGAGGCCGCCATTCGCACGCCCGAGGTGGACAAAGGCATCCCCCTCACGGCGCCAGAGCCTGCCATTCGGCAAGCGTTATTCGACCGCCAACACCAATTTGCCCTCACATGGAAAGACGTGTATGGCGTGCTGCTAGATGGCCGCGATTGTGGCGCCCGCATTTTTCCCGAAGCCAGCGTCAAATTTTTTATTGTGGGCGATGTGGCTGAACGCGCCCGCCGCCGCATTGTGCAATTGCAAGAGGCAGGCCTGACCGTGAATGCGACAGACATTGAAGCCGATATGCGCAAACGCGACCAGCGCGATGCCCCCAATACCTTACAAACACCCGATG
>JBAQUW010000054.1:0-9128 GCA_049297755.1 Alphaproteobacteria bacterium | reverse complement strand
CCTTGTACCTCGCCCAAACTATACGCAAAAAAGCGCAATGGCCGCGTGGCCGTTATTGTTGAATCCAACTGCCGCAAACTGCCAGCCGCCGCATTGCGGGCATTGGCAAACACCTTATCGCCTGCGGCGGCTTGGGCGGCGTTCATGGCTTCAAAATCGGCGCGGGTCATATACACCTCGCCCCGCACCTCTACAAAAGTGGGATGCGCATCGCCCTGCAATTGATGCGGAATATCGCGGATGGTTTTCACATTCGCCGTCACCACCTCGCCCACTGCGCCATCGCCGCGAGTAAGGGCTTGGATGAGTACACCGTTTTCATACGTCAACGACAGCGACAGCCCATCAATCTTCGGCTCCACCATAAACGCGGGCAACGTGTCGGTGCTTAAAAAATTACAAATGCGCGTGGCAAAGTCGTGCACATCGTCTGCCGCAAAGGCGTTGTTCAGGCTCATCATGCGCATTTTATGTGGGCGGCTGGCAAAGCCTTTTTGGGGTGCGGCGCCCACTGTTTGCGTGGGGCTGTTGGCCGCTTTGAGGTGTGGGTTTTCAGCTTCCAATTTTTCCAATTCGCGCTTCAAGGCATCGTAGGCCGCATCAGAAATTTCAGGCGTATCGCCGCCATGATACAACGCATCGTGCCGCGCAATCTCAGCCGCCAAGGCAACCATTTTGGCCTGAGTCTCCGTATCTGTTTGCGCAGCCGCCGTGAATAAATCCATGGCGTTTTATAGCACAGAATCTTCTGCAAAAAAAGGAAGCCCCGCAGGGCTTCCTTCCATTTTTGTAGGCTAACCGCCCCAGCCCTTGCACGGGTTGCGGGGGCGGCGCGCCGCGCCCCATGTATTAGAGGGCTCGGTATCGTCATGCAAGGGGGTGCGCACATTACGGGCGTCGCCCCGTGCACAATGGCAATGTTCCTCGCCTTGTGGGTTTCGGTTTAAACATTGCCGCCCATTCCACGACGCGCAGTTTTGGCGCAGGTTGTTGCAGGTTGGGTGCATTAGCGTCCTCCAAAAGCTGTGGTTGGCGGCGGTGGCAACTTCAAATGCAACCGCGCCACCTGCGCAATCTGCGCTTGCACCACCAGCATATCGGCCACCAAACACAAAAAGTGTTTGGCCGCGTGGCTGTTATCGCCATTTGGCCATAAGCTTGGCTGAGCAAAGGCCGCCAAAAAGGTTTGTTTTTCCTTTTCAATGGCCTTGGCATTCAGCACAGGCTTGTGCCAAAAAGTTGGGAAGCAGGTGTAGTACAAATAGCGCGCAAACTGCTCCACAGGCTTGTGCTGGGTGTAATTTGCAGAATCTACAATATAACCCAACCGTCCACGCACGCTTTTCCACTCATGCGCCTTTACAAAAGGCACATGTTTTGGCTGTTTTTTAGTCTTTTCCGTAGCCATGGGCTACTCCTTTCGCAAAAAAAACGCGGGCTGGATGCCCGCGTTGCCAAAACAAAAACCTAGTTTACAAACACGACATCCATCCCACGTTTCTATGCTCGCCAAGCGGCGAGTGCAGTAAACGAAGTACGGTAAGTCGTATTCATGTTGCCATCGTAGCAAGCAGCAAGCCAGCTGTCAAGCCGCCCGCGCCAACATTTCCTCGGCTGCAGCCCGCGTGGTGGCGGTCACTTCCGCACCACTCAGCATCCGCGCCAGTTCTTCGGTGCGCTCGGGTTGGGTAAGGCTACGCACGTTGGTGCGGGTGGTTTTGCCGTCAGTCTTTTTCTCAATTTTCACATGCTGTTGGCCCTGCGCCGCCACTTGCGGGTGGTGGGTAATGGCCAGCACTTGGTGGGTTTGCGCCAAGGTGCGCATGGCACGGCCCGCGGCTTCGGCCACCGCACCACCTATGCCCGTATCAATTTCATCAAACACCAAGGTCATGGGCGGCAATTTGGCAAAAAACACGGTTTTGAGCGCCAACATCAGCCTGCTCACCTCACCCCCGCTGGCCGATTTTTCCAACGGCAACAGCGGGCTGCCGGGGTTCACCGCCACCATAAACCGCACCGTTTCTAGCCCTTGGGCGGTAGCGTTTTCAGCCGTAAGGTCGGTAAATTCCGTGCTGAAGCGCGTGTGCGGCATCAGCAACTCTTTCAACGCCAGCATAATGGCTTTATCGAGCTGGGGGGAAGCCGTGCGGCGTTTTTCACCCAGCAATTTGCCAGCCGCCATATAAGCCGTTTGCGCAGCTTTTTCTGCCGCTGCCAGCTTGGCTAAGGCCCCTTCGGCATCGTCCAACACCGTCAACTCTTGCGTGAATTTTTGCAGAAGTGCTGGCAACTCTTCCGCCCCCACGCGATGTTTGCGGCACAGGTCGCGAATGGTGTTCAAGCGCTCGTCCACCTGCTGCAAGCGGGCAGGGTCGGGCTGGGTATGGTCGGCCATGGCGGCTACTTCGCGCGCCATATCCTCCACCTCCACATAGCAGCTTTCCACGCGTGCTGCCAAGGCGGCCATGCTGGCACCCGCTTTGCCTGCCACGCTATTTAATGCACGGCTGGCTTGGGCTAGCGTACTCACACACCCACCGTCTTCCAACGCGGCATTGGCTTGGGTGAGGGCGGCAATCACATGTTCGCTAGCCATCAGTTGCGTGCGGGTTTCTGCCAGTTCGGCCTCTTCGCCCGCTTGATAAGTGAGGCTGTCCAACTCCTCCACATACGCCCGCAGCAGTTGCACTTCACGCGCTTTGTTGGCAATTTTTTCCTGCAACTCCGCCAATTCCGCCGTGGCTGCACGCCAGCTTTTCCACATGGTAGCCACGTGTTCGCGCTCAACCATACAGCCGCCAAAGCGGTCGAGCAGCTCGGCGTGGTGGCGCGGGTTCATCAGCACCTGCCTGTCGTTCTGGCCATGAATTTCCGCCAACACAGCCCCCAACTCTTGCACTTGCGCGGCTGTCACGCGCTGGCTGTTAATAAACAGTTTGCTTTTGCCGTCAGCCCCCACCATGCGGCGCAGGGTCACATCATCGTCGGCCGTCAGGCCATGTTCGGCCAAAAATTCACGCGCATCGGCCATGAATGTCGCTTCCACCATGGCGTCTTCCGCCCCTGCCCGTTTAAAGCCCGTGTCAATCCGCGCCCCCAGCACGGCGTCCAGCGCGTCCATCAGCATGCTTTTGCCCGCACCTGTTTCGCCCGTCAGCACCGTAAAGCCTGCGCCCAGCTGCAATTCTGCGCTTTCAATCAGGCCAATGTTTTTAATCAGTAAGCGTTCTAACATGCCGCCAATGTAGCAGAATTTGCAAAAAGCAGCAAACCCCTCTCCACACGGGAGAGGGGTTTGCGCTATTGTCGCGGGAGCTTGCCTACCCTGTAAAGGGGAGGAGCCTTCAGGGAGGTCGTGCTCCCGCGTGTGCTACTCTGCAATGGTGCCCCTTATGGGCAACGAGGGGGATCAGTCCTCATCCATCGCTCTGCCAAACCACTTGCGCCAAAGTCCTTGAGGTGTAGTCCAAGGACCTTGCTGTGGGCACTGGCTCCAGCTCTTTCTTTCTGAGCATGCTCAGGTTAAGCTGGCCTACCACCCACCCACCAACGACCACAGGTCAGTCGATGGCCTACGCGACAAGACAATGTCGCAGGGTCGGCAGATGCTCCTTATCAGGGAGCCAGAGTAGCGAAAGGAATTTCGTTGAAGTTTTTTCGGTGATCCAGTCCAGTCGGACAAGTGTTATAGGTGCGCCTGAATACAATTTCAAGGGGCGTTTGCATTTTTTTTCAAAACCCTGTAAACATAAGCCCATGCAAGCCCTTTCCACCCCCCTTTCCACCCCTATTGTGCCGCCGCCCGCAGCGCTAATTACCAAGTACGACCGCCCTGCCCCGCGCTACACCAGCTACCCCACCGCCATGCAGTTCCATGCGGGCGTCACAGCCGGCGATGTGCAAGGCTGGCTGGCGGAATTGCCTGAGAATGAAGCGGTTTCCGTCTACATTCACTTCCCCTACTGCCAAAACCTGTGCCTGTATTGCGGCTGTAATATGAAAGTGACCAACAACGCCGCCCCCAAGCAATATTACTTGGATATGCTGGTGCGCGACATTGCCCGCACCGCCAAGTTTATTGGCACCAAGCTGAAAATCTCCACCCTGCATTTTGGCGGCGGCACGCCCACTTATATGCCCCCCAGCGGCATTGCCCAAATTATGGCAGCAGTGCACGAGCACTTTGACTTTATGCCCGACCACGAGTTTTCGGTTGAAGGCGACCCCCGCCATTTAGACGATGCCATGATTGCGGCCTTAGCCAACGCCAGCGTCAACCGCGTGAGCCTTGGCGTGCAAGACACCAACCCTGTGGTGCAAAAAGCCATCAACCGCATTCAACCGCTGGAAATGACGGCCAATGCCGTGAAACGCTTGCGGGCAGCGGGCATTACCAAGGTGAACTTAGATATTCTCTACGGCCTGCCCTGCCAAACGCTGGAAAGCATTACCCAAACCGTGGCCGATGTGGTGGCGCTGAACCCCGACCGCCTGGCCGCCTACGGCTACGCCCATGTGCCGTGGATGAAAAAACACCAAACGGTGCTGGAACAATACCCTATGCCCGATGCCCACACCCGCGCCGCCATGCTGGCCAAAGCAACCAGCGACTTTACCGCCGCGGGCTACGCCACCATTGGCATCGACCACTTTGCCAAGCCTGACGACCCCTTGGTGCAGGCCTTCCACCACCGCACCCTCAACCGCAATTTTATGGGTTATACGACAGACCATGCCGATACCCTGCTAGGCTTTGGGTGCAGCGCCATTAGCCAATTGCCCCAAGGCTTTGCGCAAAATACGGCGCAGGTGGGGGAATATCAAGCCATGGTGGCCGATAACCGCCTGCCCATTGTGCGCGGTTATGCTTACCAAAGCCAAGACATTGTCATTCAACAGCTCATTCGCAAACTCATGTGCTTTTTTGAAGTGGCGGAAGGCGAGATTCCCCTCAACATCCGCGCCAACGCCCTTGCCCGCATGGCTGAATTGGAAGCCGATGGCATTGTGGTGCGCGAAGCGGGCATGGTGAAAATCCCCCCCGCCATGCGCACGTTTACGCGCTTGGCGGCGGCGTGCTTCGACCAATACTTACCCGCCCCTTCCGCCCAAGCCCACTCTAAGGCGGTGTAGCATGTGGCCAGCTGCAGACTTACAAGCCTTTTGCGCAGCCTTAGCCAATGGCGCCATTGCCGCCGCCCCCGCCGAAGGCGTGTATGGCTATGTGGCCGACCCTGCCCAACCGCAATCGCTTGAAAAATTGCATAAACTCAAAGCCCGCAGCCCCCATAAGGCGGGGTATATTCTGTTGTTGCCCGATGCCACATGGTTGGCCAAACTGGCACCAGCCTTACCCGCAGCCGTGCAAGCGGCGGTGGAAACCTACTGGCCTTGCCCGCAACATCACGCGGTGACGTTGCTCATTCCCACCACCCCAGCCCACTTCCCCTATAGCGCAGATTTGATTCCCCAAAGCCCTGATGGCCAACATTATTTTGCCGCCCGCGTGCCCGCCACCGCCTATATGCAAACGTATCTGCAGGCATGGGGCAAACCTCTCATTTCCACCAGTTTGAATGTGAGTGGCGAGCCACCTGTCACCCATGCCCGACACCTGCCCCACGGTATGGTGAGCCTTACTTTGGCCGAGGAACTGAGCGGGAATGCTTCGCGGATTTTCAACCCTCTGATGGGTGTATGGTTGCGGTAATGCAAAGAACCGCCCAGTGAGGGCGGTTCTTATGGCGGCTAGCAGCGGCGGCCACGGCAATTTTGCAGGCCATCTAAGGCTTGCATAAAGCTTTGCCCATCAAAGGCTGCAATAGCCATAGCTGCAATAACCAGCAGCATAAACAGCATGCCGCACACTACTCCCAGCAGCTCAAACTCACCGCGGTAGATACCGTCGGCCACAGCTGCCAGCAGCAGTATGTCCACCACCACAGCGCCACAACTGAGGTAGAACATGGTGGTGTCTTGCATAGTGAAACCTTCTGCGTAAAGGGCGATTGGCCCTAGAAACAAAAGGATGGTGCCATACATAGCAAACATGCTGAAGTACAGCAGCGTTTTGCCCAGCCAAGCTAAAAACAGCATGGCCAACCACGAAAAAAATTCGGTCATCGGATTTCTCCCAGATGTTACGAATAGGGCTTCTTATATAGGTTTCGCCCAACCTCTCGTCAACCCCTGCACAAAAATAACACACCCCTGTGGCGCCCTTGCCCGCAACCCCGCATTTTATGCTTGGCGGGCAGCCCGCTTTACCTTTAGCATACCCCAATGGCAAAAAAACCTGATACTGGCGGCACCCTGTACTGTTCCTTCTGCGGCAAAAGCCAGCACGAAGTACGCAAACTGATTGCTGGGCCCACCGTGTTCATCTGCGATGAATGCGTGCGCTTGTGCATGGATATTATCCGCGAGGAAGAAGCCGCCCCCGCCAGCGTGCGCGCCGACGGCAAAAAAGGTGTGCCCACCCCGCAGGAAATTTTGACCACCCTCAACAATTACGTCATTGGTCAACACAAAGCCAAGCGCGTGCTCAGCGTGGCCGTGCACAACCATTACAAACGGTTAGAGCACAGCAATACCGAAAGCGATATTGAGCTGGCCAAGTCTAACATTTTGCTCCTCGGCCCCACAGGTACAGGCAAAACCTTGCTGGCACAAACCATTGCACGGTTGCTCGATGTGCCCTTTACCATGGCCGATGCCACCACCCTCACCGAAGCGGGCTATGTGGGCGAAGACGTGGAAAACATTATTCTGAAACTGCTGCAAGCGGCTGATTATAATGTAGAACGCGCCCAACGCGGCATTGTGTATATCGACGAAATTGACAAAATCGCCCGCAAAGGCGGCGACAACCCCAGCATTACGCGCGACGTGAGCGGCGAAGGCGTGCAACAAGCCCTGCTGAAACTGATTGAAGGCACCGTGGCCAGCGTGCCGCCCCAAGGTGGCCGCAAACACCCGCAGCAAGAATTTTTGCAGGTCGATACCGCCAACATTCTGTTTATTTGCGGCGGTGCCTTTGCCGGCGTGGAAAAAGTGATTGCCCAGCGGTTACAAAAACGCAGTATTGGGTTTAACGCGGCAGTCGCAGGCGAAGAAAGCCGCGGCATGGGCGAACTGATGCAAATGGCCGAGCCGGAAGATATTGTCAAATTCGGCATGATTCCTGAATTTATTGGCCGCCTGCCGGTGATTGCCACGCTGGAAGATTTGGACGAAGCGGCGCTCATCAATATTCTCACCGAACCCAAAAACGCGCTGGTGAAGCAATACCAACAACTGTTCCTCATGGAAGATGTGAAACTCACCTTTGCCGAAGATGCCTTGGCCGCCATTGCCGACCGCGCCATTAAGCGCAAAACCGGCGCCCGTGGCCTGCGCAGCATTATGGAAGGTGTACTGCTCGACACCATGTTTGAACTCCCAGGCACCAAAGGCTTGGAAGAAGTGGTCATCAACAAAAAAGTGATTGAAGGCCAAGCCAAACCCTTGCTCATTTTTGCCGAAGGCCCTAAAAAAGCCGCAGCCGCAAACGGCACTGTGGCCGTGAAAGGCAAAAAAGTCGGCTAAGTTTGCTACATAAAAAAGGGGCCGACGCAACTGCGACGGCCCCCAAGGCAGATGTGTGGTTACTGCAAGCAGGTGACAAAATATTCCCTGTCACGCAGCTCTTCAACCTGTGCCCAACCCTCGTTAGGGCACGCGAGCCTGATCCAGACATCCTCGATTACAACTACAGCTTCGGGCTGCGTATAAACAGCCTTAATACTGGAGAGCACTCCAAACACTGTGCCAGTCAGCTCTTCGCCTTTTTGCTTGATATTCCGCTCAACATTCAGCCGTCGCGGTGACGTATACACTTTCGTATGGGTAGCGGCCAACTGAACAGCTTTTTCAGCATTACGTTGTTGTGGGATATGCTCCCAATAATACACTCCAAGACCAGTGAGACACATTGCTAACGGGAACATGTAGTCAACTTTTAGTATTTTACTCATCTTCATGGCGTTCTCCTTTGCCATGCATCCTCCGATACGCCCAGAGGCAAAGCGTGTAGGGCAGAATGCCTTACAACTATGATGCGCCAGAGCGCAAAAGGTATATAGCGTATACAAACCAATAACACAAGTGGCGCCATTGCTAAAAAAGGCAAAAAAGCAGGCTAACCTCAATAAAAACACCCACAAGCCCACCTTTGGGGTTGACAGGGTCGCGCATTTTTCCTAAGTTGCGGCGGTGTCGGGCCTGTAGCTCAGTTGGTTAGAGCACTGTGTTGATAACGCAGGGGTCGAAAGTTCGAGTCTTTCCGGGCCCACCAATGAATTTCGCTACGCCATGGCAAAGCCATGGCTTGCGTTTAAGGGGGCACCTCAGCAGGTGCTTCCCCTTAAAAATTCCTTATTTTAACAAAGAATTAACCGTTTTTGCACAGGGCATTGTGCAGGCTGGTTATTTTACGCTATAGTGGCCGCATGACTGGAAAAACCCCGCCCGAAGCGCCAAAAAAACCAGCCCCGCGCGGCACTGCCGAGATGGTGCAGAGCGATTATGAGATGATTCGCGTGATTGACGATATTGTACAAACCCTTGTCAATAAAGGCGTTTTAAACTGGACTGACCTGCCAGCCGCTGCCGTAGAAAAACTGCGCAACCGCAGCACCCTGCGCGAGAAGGAATCGACCCTCAGCAATTTGGTGGGCGACAACAACGAAAGCATTTTGTAAGTGATTGATTTTCCTAATATAAACCCGATTGCGTTTACCATTCCGGTAGCGGGTGGCCTGCCCATTCGGTGGTATGCGTTGGCCTACATTGCAGGGTTTTTGCTGGGCGAAAAAATGATGAAGCATTGGGTAAAAACGTGGCCCAGCAAGGGTATGACGGTTGCACACGTGGATAGCCTGTTTGGATGGGTGGTATTAGGCGGCATACTTGGCGGCAGGCTTGGGTTTGTGCTGTTTTATAACTTGCCGTACTACCTGCAAAACCCCGCCGATATCCTCAAAACATGGGAAGGTGGCATGTCGTTCCATGGCGGTATTTTGGGTGTAACCGCGGCTATCCTCTTGTTTTGTTGGAGAAATAACCTCCACCCCGCCGATGTGGGC
>JBAQUW010000053.1:0-4542 GCA_049297755.1 Alphaproteobacteria bacterium | reverse complement strand
CGCAACATCGGCCCGCTGAAACCCCAAGCTTGGGCTTCTTCGGGCGTCACCACCCCAATCCCCACCGTCCGCTGCTTCCAAATGCGGTTATTATCCAGCAAGTTGGCCAATTGGGGCAACGCGTCTTTTTCAAAGCGGTCGAGCCATTCGCGGATTTTTTTGGTGAGCCCCTCAGGCAAATCGCGGTTCACGCCACCCGGCCTAAAGTAGTTGGCGTGCATGCGCGCGCCAGAAACTTCTTCATAAAAATCAAAGGTATATTCGCGTTCCTTAAACGCGTATAACAACACCGCCATGGCACCAATATCCAGCGCGTGGCACCCAATCCACAACAAATGGTTGGCAATGCGGGTCACCTCGCTGAACATCACCCGAATGTATTGCGCGCGTTTGGGTATGCCAATGCCCAGCGCCTTTTCCACCGCCAAGCACCACACATGCTCTTGGCACATCATGCTCACATAATCCAAGCGGTCAAAGTACGGCAGCGCTTGAATATACGTTTTATGTTCAATCAATTTTTCCGTGCCACGGTGCAGCAGGCCAATGTGCGGGTCGGCGCGGGTAATCACCTCGCCATCCATCTCCAACACCAAGCGCAGCACGCCGTGGGCGCTGGGGTGCTGCGGGCCAAAGTTAATGGTGAACGGCTGGTTTGGGGCAGTCGTTAGGGTGGCTTCTACAGTGGAAGGAGATACAGGTTGCATAGCCCCCATTCTGGCCATTTGGCGGTAACAGTCAATGGTTTTTCCGATTTTACTTGCCAAAACACAGAGTATACATTACAAGGGCTGCGATATCTGTACCACCGTCCTCTTTTTCACGGAGAACCCTCATGCTCGTGCACAAAATCTACGCCACCGATATTGATACTATGTCGGTGTTGGAAGACCTATTCGTCACCAGCCCCATACTCCCTTGCGTTTCTCACACTTACGAGAAGGCAGACTTACCGATTACACCAACTAGTAGCGACTCGGCCTATATGGTGAGCGTACTCGCCACACCTGAAAGCCACATCAAAATGCTGAGCTACTTCTGCACCTACTGGGGCTGCCAAGCCAGCGAAAAAACCATCGTCGGTCACTTTAACACGCCCTATATCGTTGTCACGGTATGGAAATGTTTGCTGCCGAGCGATATTGATAGACTGAAAAAGACCGCACCTTACGCCCGCTACTACATTATTGTTCCTACCGAGGATTTTGCTTGGCTAGAGCAAGCCGTGCAAGCCGCGGGCTTCCCTATCTCTGTGCCCAATATGTATCCTAATTATACGGCGCCCAACAGCTCCAGTCTTGGCATTAATTGCAGCGCGCGCGAGGCACAAGAACTCACAGCTTACTTACAAAACCAAGGAGTTGCCGCCACTTGGGACACCAAGCTCAAATCCCCCAAAGGCAACCAAATTGCCTAACCTCCAGCCCCCCACGGGGGCTGTTTTTTTGCTTGCCAAACCATGAAGTATACAATAAAGATGCGCGGTTAGCTGCATCACCTCACCCTTTTATGGAGAACACCCATGCTGGATCGCAACGTCTATATCCCTGGCCTAGATTTTGAGCATTTGTTTGAAGATCTTGTCGCAACGACCAAGCGCCCACTCGTACCCTGCCATGTGGAAACACTGAAGGAATGCGAGGAAATTATCCTGCAAGGCGAAAATGTTGATATGCAATTCAGTGTATTGGCTACGCCGCAAAACCATTTGCGTTTGGTGTCTTACTGTAGCCTTACTTGGCGACGAGAGCCTCTCATTACACGCCACCCGCACAGACAATTCGGCCCCATGACTATGGCTCTTCGGTTTGAGCATGAGATGCTGCCAAACGATGTGATTGGCCTCAAACGCAAAGCACCTTTGGCGTGCTACTACATCATTGTGCCTCAACCCCAACTTGATGTTTTACGCCATGCAACCCTTGCCTGTGGCTTTCCCATTGTGGTGAACGAAAATATCACCGCACCTTATATGGCTGAAAACACCACCTGCCTTGGCATAGCTTGTAGCGCAGAAGAAGTTGAAAAATTAGTGGCTTATTTGCAAGAGCAGCAAATCACAGCCCTCATGCAAACCCACCTGCGCAACCCACGCACGGGCGCCACCCTTACCTAACAGCCCAGCCCCCACGGGGGCTGTTTTTATTGCCGTACGTCCCCACCACCCAAACAACCAATCTTTTCGACAAACAGGGTTGACACCAACAAATGTATACGATACAAACATATCCTCAAAGGCACACCTCAAATTTTCACCTCACAAGGAGAAACACCATGGCTACCAATGGCATAGGCAATTCAAGGAAAACATTTGGTGGTGAAGACGCAATCACCATAGACCTCAACACAAGCTTCACGGCCCACATTGCAGGGATTCCGGAAGCCGATCGGATGTCGGTGTTCAACCACCCAGATCCAATCAGAAGCGGGCCGGAATCCTTGGTAAAAATAAGGGGAATCCTGCCATCGCATGATGAATGGACATGTGAATGCCCCAAAAACGGTGGCCCAGACTATTCTGACAATTACTATGTCAGAGTCACGCTGAAAGTCCAAGGACTGCCCAAACCTCATCAGCTGAGGGCGTTTCAGGCAGTGCTCCGGCGCATTCTCGGCGAGATCTACCCCGAAGCGCGCTTGGTCCCACCAAGCCAAGGCCGCGCAGAGCACATCACTATCGAAGTCAGCGGCACAGCAGGAGCCACTTTCCTCTCGCCTGTCGCCTAACGCATTCACTCAGGCCCCTTCACTGAAGGGGCCTGTTTTTATTGCAACCATCAGCTATTCCCCACTGGCCGCCAAGCGCGGTAATACATATGCGGGTCGGTGCCAAAATAGCGCACCAACAATGTGTCAATCTCTCCACTCAGCAACAGCTCCTCCACCGCACGGTCGATCATGTTTTTTAAGCGAGGCTCTTGCGCCAACTCCAACGCGCTGGGGTATACGCGCACAGGGGGCAACCCGCTTAATACCTTTAACTTCCCTGGATTTTTCTCCAAATAATCCAACACATACGCATAACTCACAAAAGCCATATCTGCTTTTTTTGTTGCCAAGGTTTCCCAAAATTCACCCAGAGACACCATATCAGGCACCGCAAACGGTTTGGCCAACGGGTAATCTTGCTTCACAATATCCATGCTGGGGTCACCATCATACCCTGCCATAATTACCTCAGGGCTATTGGCTGGCGCCAAGCTGTTATCAAACCGCATATCATTATACCGCACCACGGCATACACAGGGTTATAGGCATAGGGCGTGGAATAATACACTTGCCGTGCCTTACGCGGATCAGCCCAATTGGTGTTGCACAGCATATCAATGCGGCCACTTTGAATGGCTTGGCCCGACGTACCCCAATTCACCTCTTCCACCCACTCAATACTCATATTCAGCTTTTTGCCAATAGCCGTCATAATGTCATAATCAAACCCACTCATGGCTTTGGTGTTAGGGTCGATGGTCAAGCCAGGTGGTGCCGGAATATACCCACACCGAATAGTCTGCGTGGCCAAAATGCGCGTGGTATGCGGCTCCGCATCGGCAGCAGTGGCACCACCACCCTGCCCCACCAACCATGCCACTACCGCCGCAATCATGGCAGAAAGCACTAGGGTGGGCAGGTTCTTCACGCTTTAAACTCTCCCGCATCAAAGCGGTTGTCTTGTTCAGCCAAGGTGCTGTTGCCGGTCATGCCACGCCAAGCGGAGACATGGTCAAAATGCCGAAACGCCTGCGGAAGGTCTACAGGCTTATACGCCACGCGTTCTTCCTTGGCATCGTAATAGGTTTCCACAAAGCCGCTGAGGGGAAAATCTTTGCGCAGCGGGTGGCCATCAAAGCCATAGTCGGTGAGAATACGCCGCAAATCAGGGTGGTTTTCAAACCGAATACCAAACATATCAAAGGTTTCGCGCTCAAACCAATTGGCAGCGTTGAACACACTCACCACGCTGGGCACCGTATCGCCCTCGGCCACATGCACTTTCAGGCGCACACGCATGTTTTTGGCGGGCGAGAGCACGTGATACACCACGTCAAACCGCTCAGGCGTATCTGCACCTTCTTGCCCCAACCAGTCCACCCCGCACACATCCATCAGTTGCTTAAATTGGCAACGCGCATCGTCACGCAAGGTTGTCAGCACATGCACAATGCGGCTGCGGCGCACGGTCATGGTCAGCTCTTTGTGGGCGATGCGGCTGGTCAACACATCGTCGGGCAAAATGGCGCGAATATGCTCGTCCAACACCGTCAAGCTGGCGGCGTCAATATAGGTATCATAATGCACAGGGGCCGCTTTAGGTTGGGCGGGCGCCGCAGGTTTTGGCGCTTCAGCAGAGGTTGCAGGCTTGGCTGGCGTAGCTGTGGGGGGAGTTGGGGTGTTCATGGCAATTACCCTATATGCATTTCAAGGTTGGTGTAAGGGCGGGCTTGGCCAGTGGCGTAGGCATATTGGGGGGCGCGTACGGTTTTACCATCCATGCGGCTGTTGCGAATTTTCCGCTGCAACTGCAAAATGCCATACACCAACGC
>JBAQUW010000052.1:0-1724 GCA_049297755.1 Alphaproteobacteria bacterium | reverse complement strand
TGGGGGACTTCGCCAATGCCGCGGCGGTGGATGTTGCGGGTGTGGCGTTGCACCTCGTTGCTGGCGGCGGTGCCGCGGTGGGGGTGGCGGGGAACGAGGATGGTCAGCACATCCGGCACGCTGGCCTTGATGGCCAGGTGGAGTTGGGCGGCTTCCTCTTCCTCTCCCGGGTGGGTGCTGGCCACCACCACCGTGGGGCGGCTGCCGATGAGGCTGCGGAATTTTTCAAGCTGGGTGTCGTCTACCGGCAGGGGTGGGGCGTCGAACTTCAGGTTGCCGCCGACGGTGATGTTGGTGGCGCCAAGGTGGCGGAGCCGTTTGGCATCGTCGTCCCTCTGGGCGATGATGAGGGTGTAGCGGCTGACCAAACCCCTAAAAAACCATCCCCAGGTTTGATAACGGGGCCAGCTGCGGTCGGAGATTTTTCCGTTGAGCAACATGGGGCTGGGGGCGGCGGCCAGAAGTTCCGGCCAGAATTCGCTTTCAATGAACACGCTAAGAGTCGGTTTCCAATGGGTGAAGAAATTGCTGACGGCAAAGCAGATATCCAGCGGTACGTATTGGATGAGGATTTGGCCGTGGCCTTCCAGCGTGCCGGCAACTTTTTCCAGAGTGCGCATGCCCGTGCGGGTGCCGGTGGTGAGCAACAAATTGGCGGCAGGACGGGCGTGGCGCAGGTGGTGGAGAATGGGGATGAGGCTGTTCACCTCGCCCACGCTGGCGCCGTGGAGCCACACAAGCTGGCCTTCCGGGCGGGGGATGGAGCTGTTGCCCATGCGCTCGGCAAAGCGGGATTTATCCTCGCGGCCTACCAGCACGCGGTAGCCGATCATCAGCAGCAACAACGGGCTGAGCACAAGTTGTACCAAACGGTAAAGGAGGAGAATCATAAGCCCAATGTAGCACAAAAAAGGCCGCCCGTGGGCAGCCTTTTCATGGTGAGTGCCCTTAGATGCTGCACTGACCGTTGCGGGCGCAGAACCAATGGCCCACGGCGGTGAGGGCCAAGCCTGCCACCACACCTTGCAGAAGGTGGCCTGCGGCCCACATGTGCAGGATATCGGTGGGGATGGTTTGGGTCATGAACACCATGATGGTGCTGATGGCTAAGGGGGCCATGATCAACGCGCCGTTTTTGGCGCCTTGAACGTAGGTTTTAGCGTTCATCAGTAGGTAGCTGGCGGTGAAGGCGAGGGCCAGCAAACCGTGGTACACGAAGCACCAGGGCCACAGGGTGTGCATTTCGGCTTCGGGGCGCCAGAGGTAGGCGGTTTCGGTGTAGCGGTCCATCAGCATGTGGCCGTGCCACATGATATCAAAAAGCCAGACAGCCAGAAAAGCGACAACGAGGGACACCCATGCCTTCACATTGGTGAAAAGATCGGCAAGATGGCAGCCGAACAGGGTGCCTTTGCAACCGCAGGAGCCGCCGCAGGTTCCGCCGCAGCAGTCGGCTGCGCTTTTGCCTTGGCAACAGTAGCCATCCACGCCGCATTCACCTTTTTTGGCCATGGCGGCCATAGCAGGCAAGGCGGGTGGTGTAATTTTTTTAGGGGCGGGTTTGAGGGGTTTAACGGGCTTTTTGGGGGCCATGATGTGTTCTCCTTGGGGTTTAAGTGAGGGGATTGTAAGGGGTTATTTGGGGGAGGTCAAATACACAAAAAGCCCCTCAAGGGGGCTTAATTATCGCTTTGAGTATTTATTGGGCGCGATCTTCGTAGGTT
>JBAQUW010000051.1:0-4690 GCA_049297755.1 Alphaproteobacteria bacterium | reverse complement strand
GCTTTTCAGGCTCAAACATGGCCAAGTCAAAGTCGTTCAATGTGCGGATTTTAGGCTCCTCAATCGCCTCAGGCTCCGCCATCATCGGCAAATTTTTGGGGTTGTTGGCATACATGCTAGAAGGTGGCAACCCTGTCGCCCCGGCTGCAGCCGTCACTTCGGCTGTCAAAGCCGCTTTGCCTTCGCCTTCTTTGCCCCCAATACTGCTAGAATCCATCAAAGCCTTGCGGTAAGCAGCCAACTCTTCTTCAATTTGGCGGCGGGTTTCGCTAGCATCGGTCAAGGCTGCGCCATCCAAGCTGGTGGCAGCCGCGGCCACAGGGTCGGCAGTGGCCGAAACAGGCACCCCTTCTTTTTCCGCCTTCAACCGCGCAATTTCTTTTTGCAAGCGGGCAATAGCGCCAATTTCTTCGGGCATCGTTTCGGTGCCATCGGCGGCAATGGGTTTGCTGGCTTCATCTTCGCCTACCGTGACAAAATCAATTTTGGTGGCCATTTTGGCACCAACGCTGCCATCAGTCGCAGGCTGGCCTGCTTGTTCCAACATGGTGGCTTGCTGCTCCAAATCGGCTTCCAATTGCTGCACATCGCCCATTGTCGCCTGTTCAGCTGGCTGTTCTGGGGTGGCCGGAATCTCTTCCTTCACACTGGCGTACGTTTCGCTAAACTTATCGAGGGTTCCGCCATTATCCCCACTGCGCATCAAAATAAACACCACCACCGCCAACAAAAGTGCGGCACCCAATACAAAAAACTTCAACGGCCCAGCAGGAGAACTGCGCGAACTGCGCGCATAACCCGCGCGTGGTGTCCCAGGCAATTCAGGAGGCGGTAAACTCTCCGTTTTGGGGCGGCCAAAGGCATTATCTGCCTTAGCCATATCGCCATAAATATCCGCAGGCGCTGCCGCAGGCATAGCGGGCATAGCCGCAGGCGCCATTGTTGCTGGCTGGGCGGCAAAAGCAGGGGGCGGTGGGGGGAAAGCCCCAAAGTCCCACGCATCTGCTCCCCCGCTCGGCTTCTGCACCACAGGGGCAGGCACCTCTGCGGCAGACTCAGCCATCAGCGACGGCGCCAACAACGCCGCAGGCATAACCGCAGGAGCAGCAGGGGCAGACACAGGCGTTGGCGCTACAAACGTTTCAACTGGCTTTGGTTCAGGCGCAGGCACGGGCTTAGGTGCCACAAATTCATTGCGCCGCGCAGGCTCGGCCGCTTTTTCAACCACAGGCATGGCAGGCTTGCTCACCACAGGGGCGGGCGAGAATTCGGCTTTTGGCGGCACTGGCACAACTTTTTCTGCCACAGGCGCTGCCATAGCCACAGCGGGCTGCCCTTGCGGCATTTGCCCCCCATGGCCACCTGCTTGACCACCCTGCTGCCCCAGCCCACTGCCGCGCTTGCGCCGACGCTTTACCTTGCGCCGCAACGGATTCTCATTCGGGTTATCGCCCCGCACAGGCTGGCCAGCAGCAGAAACCTCGCCGTCCCCACCCTCATCGTCACCCTCATCAAACTCTTCTTCCGCCTCAGCTTCAGCCGCAGCCTTAGCCGCCGCGGCAGGCGGCACAGCTGGCACAACAGGGGGCACGGGCGCAACCGGCACTTGCGGCTCAATTGTCCATTCCAACTTTTCCGTCACCGACATATCCAAAGGCGCTGGCGGCGGCGCAAACGTGGGCACCACAGGCGGCAGTGGCGCTGGCGCGGGGGTAGCAGGGCGGCTCACCACAGGGGCTGGCGCTTCGGCAATATCATCTTCAAACGTGCGAGCAGGCTTGCTGGAAAAACCACTCTCCAAATCATCATGCACTTTGGCGGCTTGGTTCAACTGCTCCAACTGCTTGGCCACCGCACCCGCATCGCCATTGGGCTTATCAGCAACACCACCTCCAACATCATTGCCCCCATTGGGGAGTAACCGAGAAGGAAGTTTGCGCTTAAGCACCATGGCTGGTTTTGTTCTGTTCCATTGACTGATGGTTAGACAACATTATGGTACGGATTAAGACGCGCGGCAAATGTTTTTAAGCGTTTAGGGCAATACTTTTTATACCGTCTTTTGCGCCGAGCGATAAGCCCGCACCCCATGCGGATATTTCTGCGCAAACGCCACTGTGGCCTGCCACCAATCTCCGCCTTTTTCTTCGCGCAAGCGCTGAATTTCCGCCACGTCGTCAGGCGTTGTGGTGGCCAACGCGTAAGTAAGCTTATCGGTCAGCAGGCGGCAAATCACCTCGCCATGAGGCGACATGAGATAAAACTCCGAATAATAACCGGGTTTGGTATCAAGCGATTTAATATTCATCTCGTGCCGCTCGCTTTTCAATCCCAGCGTTTGCATCAGCATGGGTATCATTTCGCGGCGGGGTTTTAAAATCATGCGTTTGGTAATGTTCCCAATAATGGCTTGACCCACATCTGTCGTTAAATCTTCCTCGTTCTGGCTGCTAATGCCGCACATGCAGTTGAGCGAACGATAGGTGCGGAACGCCCGCTTAATTTGGTTCGATACCGCCGTGCCGCCTTTGCTGGAAATCATGGAAATCATCTCATCCACCAGCAAATGTTTTTTCTCAGCACGGTTGCCCGTGTACATAATGTTGTCCAGCATCGTAAAAATGGCGTTGATAATCACGTCTGATATTTTTTCATTCAGCACGTTTTGCAGGTTAAACACCACCAACTTGTCTTCTTCACTAATGCTAGGTGGCGCATCAAACAGCTTGCCATAAATGCCATCTTCACAATAGCTGCCAATTTCTTCGGCCATTTGCATACCCGCATCACGCTGGGCTTCATCAGCATAAGGGAACTTGAAGAACGATTCGCGTATCCACGTTGGGCGTAGCACGTCATCATCAGGCACAATGTCATACGCATACTGGACCACTTGTTCAATAATGCGGCCTTCAATCCGGTTGGTTTTGTGCTCGCCTTTTTGCACCATCAGCTCCACGGCGGTGGTCCACTGTTGCAGGCGCTGCTTGGTAATTTCACCCGTGAAAGGGTTGATGCACGTATCTTGGCGGTCAAGGTCAATAATAATCAGCTTGCCCATGGTTTCGGCAAAGCGGTCGTAGTCGTCTTTAATGGTCATTAGGTATTGTTTTTCAACACCTGCACTAAACAACTGCAAGGTCAAATCCACCACCGCAAACGATTTCCCCGACCCCGACGTCCCCGTAATGGCATAGTGCCAGTTCACAAAATCGGGCGCGGTATGGTCAAAAAATGTAATCTCGCCATCGCGGTTCACATACACGGCCTGTGGCAAATGTTTTTCCTGCGGCGTACCGCGCTGGCCATGGCCACCCCAGTGGCCGTGAATGGGAATCAAATCGCAAATATCATCGCTCAACACGCGGCGGCTGCGGGCAAACGGCTTGCTGTATTCGTTGCGCCATGCCAAGGGGAAGGAGTAGCTGAGCGCTTGCAACGCCATACTTTTTTCCACATCGGGCACCACCGACAATTTCTTAAAATTCGCATTAATCCGCAGCATCAAATCTTCCACCTGCTCGGCACTATAGCCATGCACAATCACGCCCAACATGGCGTACATAATTTTACGGCCTTCAAACAAGCGGGTTTTCACTTGGCTGGCTTCTTGGCCATAAGCCTGTGCTTCTTCCTTATTAAAGGCACCCGCAATGCGGCGGCGGAACTCTGCCCCCACCGTCAATTTAATCCGCTCCATGCCTTGGTTGGCGGTGGTGAAGTTGATAAACACACTGTGCTGGCTAATCAAACTCCGCCGAATAATGCCTAAATAATCCTTGTCCACCACATCGGGCATCATGGCCATCATCACCACGCCAAAGTAGTCATCGCCAATTTTAATAATTTGGTGTTCGTTTTCAATAGGCAGCGGAAACACTTGGTCGTTAAACGGCATCTTTTTATCGACCACCGCCTTTTGGTTGGGTTCTTTATAACTGGGGGCATAGGTGTGCCAATAGTGCTCTTTCAGCTCCTCCAAACTCATGCGGTGAATATGGAACATTTGGTTCAGCGTATTCTCAACCGACATCACCACTTCGCGGAACTCTGCCAACGATTCCTTAATAATTTGGTTGAGCAATTTGCCCACCAACTGTGCTTCTTGAAAGCCCAACAATTGGCTAAAAATCGCCGCCACTTGGTACATGGCGTTCAATATACTTTGCAACGCGCCCAAATTGCCCGAAAGGTCGGGCGTGCGCAACGTAATCACCATACTGGTATCGCGTAATTGCGAACGCAGTCCCTCGCCCACCGCATAGCCACCAAAGCCTGCTTCCAACAACTTTTCGGCGCGCGATTGCCGCAAGGCTTGCGCCCGCTCAATGGGCGGGTTGGCAGCCAAATACCGCCGCATTTTTTCCATCAGATTATTATGACTGGTCATAATAATCTGCGCTTCATACCCCGTGGGTAAGCCTTCTAAAAAGGTGCGGAGCTCATTTACGGTGGTTTCAATCCCGCCATCAACTGAATACGAGGCGGGTACTGGGCAACTCCAGCAAATCCCCAATGCCCCATCTTTCAACAAATGCACGCGGTAAAAGGTCGAATTCGGGTCGCTCTCAAACTCAAAATACGGCAATTGCTCACCAATCTGGTAAGGGCGTTTCGGCGTATATGTGTTGTTATTTTTTTTGAACATGGGCCGTTGGTGCTGTTAATTAGGGAGAAACAGGCATACCTC
>JBAQUW010000050.1:0-8236 GCA_049297755.1 Alphaproteobacteria bacterium | reverse complement strand
CGTCTGGATGAAGCGGCCGTGGCTCGGGCATTTTCTCCACGATAATCATGGAAAAGTCTGGTGTGCCGCGCTTCGGGTCAACCATCCAGCCGTGGCCTTCGTGAATAGCCATGTTGATACGCACCTTACGGCTGCGGCTATCCAAGTTCCACAGATGCTTATGCAAGACACGCCAGGCCGTTATCGCTGGCAATTCCAAGTGCAGCAAGCTGCTCAAAGGGCCAAACATTTCAAGCAGTTTTTCTTCGGTGAGGTCATTTGCCTCACGGAAGGTGATAGAACGTGCCATGTGTTTCTCCATGCAAATATAGTTAATTGCATCATTTGTAAGTCAAATGATGCAAGACGCTGCATTCGGCTGAGGCTTGGCAAAGCCAAGCACAGCCTGCCATGCGAGAGCTGCACAACAGTGTGCAGCCATAGCTGGTTGCGTACGAAAGAATACGCAACCAGCTATAAGCAAAAACGGCCCCCTGATGGCGCCGTTCTCGTTCAGGTTAACGGCTATTAGCCGCTCGCTTGGACACTTTCCTCTCCACAATCAGCATGGAGAAGGGCTTGGTGCCGTTATTAGGGTCGAGCATCCAACCTTGGCCATGGTTCATGGCCATGTTGATGCGCACCTTGCGGCTGAGGCGATTCAAATCCCACAGGCGCTGGTGCAGGCCACGGTGAATGGTGGTTTCCAGAAATTCCAGATAGACGATGGAATTGTGGCCGAGCAGCTCCAGCAGCCGGTCTTCAGTGAGCAGTTGTGCCTCTTTAAGGTTCATATAGGCCATGTGTTTCTCCCGATAGGTTGGGGGTTAAGTAAATTTTTGTATACTGCAAAATTGGCTGCTTTGCAAGCCTACGCATAAAAAAATTACAGGGCAAAATTAAGCCTTTAGCCGCTTGCCCAATTCATGGAACGGTTTTTCTATCACAACATAGCTCATCAAGGACACCACCAGCGTGACAGGCACCACAAAAGCCAATAAGAATAGCGCTTGATGCATAGGGGTTGTAAAAGCTATTGACTCTACCAACTTAAGCCCTACCAAAATAACCAGCATATGAGAAAGGTAAATTGAGTAGGAAAGACGGCCTAAAAATTGAACAGGCGCCGCATTTAATAGACGGGAGCCCCATGTGAAAATACCTGCGTGGGGCATATCTTTTACCAAAATGGAAAGCATAACACTTAGCCAAATAAGGTAAGGAATAGTGCTTACAGATTTAAAAAACAAGATGACCATAATACCCAGTAAGCACGCGTACGCCATTTTTAAACGGGCTTGAGGATGAAGATGGGACTGCTTGAGCAGGTAAAAACTTAACATACCTAACGTAAATTCATGCAAGTTGCGACCTACAAAACCACTGGGCATTAGAGTTGATATACCCACGATAGTTAGAGTGCCCAAAGCCATCAGAACAGCTTGCGATGTGCTCCATACCTGCCGTTGGAGCACATTGAGCACCAAAGGAATGAACACGGGAGCTATCAGGTAAAATTGCCACTCCATAGAAATGCTCCATGCTTGCCCCAAAAAGGCATAGTCGGTAGACGGTAAAAAACGATTTGGAACAATGCCGTGCAGCGCCGTGATATGGGTGAGCAGATGAGCGCCCCAGTAAGTTATGGTATTGCTGGCAATGGCGATGCGGACGGCTTTCATGATTCCTTCAGGGGCATGTTGCCATATTTCCAATGCCCACGGCGCCGCCAATACCGAAAGAAACAGAAAGAGCAAGTACACGGGGAAAATACGGAAAAAGCGCCGGATAATATACATGCGATAACTCTCGGGGCGTTTATCTAACAACGCCGCAATGGCAAAACCGCTGATGATGATAAAAACGTTCACCGCATAATTGTGGAGTTTCATATGAATGAGAGGATGACTGAGAGCCACCGTGGTAGACCAGTGCCCCACCAGCACCCACAGAGCCATTAAGCCGCGCAAACCTTCAAGTTCTTTTATATATTTCATCAGATGATTACAAAGCGTTCAAAATGCCGTATTCGGCCAGTTGGCGGCGGTTTTCGTCCCAACCTTCTTTGACTTTGACGTTCAAAAACAGGTGAACGTGGCGGCCCAGAACATCTTTCATATCCTTGCGGGCGGCGGTGCCAATTTTTTTGAGCATCGCCCCTTTAGCGCCAATCACCATCGGCTTGTGGGCTTCGCGGCCCAGAATAATGTTTTGCTCCACGCGCAGGCTGCCGTTGTCAAAATCGGTCATGCTCACCATTTGCACGGCCAAGCCGTAAGGCAGTTCTTGCTGCAGGTGCATAAAGGCTTTTTCGCGGGTGATTTCGCCCAGCCGCACGGTGAGGCTTTGGTCGGTGACCGTGCCCACATCGTACAAAAAGGGGCTATCGGGCAGGCTATCGCGGAGGCTAGTGAGCAAGGCGGGAATGATTTTTTCCTTGTTATCCGTGGCTTTTAAGGCCGAGAGGGGGAACACTTCGCGGAAGACTTCAAATGCTTGAGCTTGTTCCAAAATGGGCAATAAACCTTCTTTGTCTTTCACCACATCAATTTTATTGAGGGCTAAAAAGACAGGCTTTTTGCTGGTGCGGAGCAAGTCAATCAGGTCGGCATCCAGCTTTTGAAAGCCTTTGCGGGCATCCACCAGCATCAGCACCGCGTCGGCATCGCGCCAGCTTTGGTGGGCGCTTTCCAGCATGGTTTCGTCCAGCAGGCGCTTGGGGTTGTGTAAGCCCGGCGTATCCACAAAAATGTATTGGGTGTCATCGGTAGTGGCAATGCCGCGAATGGGCATACGGGTGGTTTGCGCTTTGGGGGTGACAATGGCCAACTTCTGACCAATCAGCGCGTTCATGAGCGTACTTTTGCCCGCGTTGGTTTGGCCTACAAGGGCAATGAATCCGGCTTTGGTGGCTGCGCCAGTGGCAGCAGAGTTGGAGGTGATCATGCCCGCTCTGTAGCAGATAGTTCGGGCGCTGGCAAGGGTTTATCCACAGGTACCTGGACGGGTTGGCCGTGGCGGGCATTGCTCACGTGCGCGATGAGGGTGTTCACCGCGCGTACGTCAGCCTCGGCATTCACAGGGCGGGGGGTGAAGTGGCGCAAAGGGGCGGTATCGAGGGTTGCGTCTAATTTTTCGCGGCTTGCCACCAACAACGCGGCGCTGGCGGGCGGCAGGTTAAGGGCGGCAGCGCGCACATCAGGCAGGGCAATGTTGGCCAGCACTTGGCGCTCGGCCTGCCATTTGTAGGGGCGGGCATCACGCGCATAATGGGGCACAGGCACATGGGCAGAAACCACCTGACCACCCCGTTTGGGGGTGAGGCTGGCGCGGGCCATGCGGGCACCTTTGCCATGGCTGACACTGGCATAATGCCGTACGCCTGTGGCGGCGGCCATCAGCTTCAGGCCCGTTTTGGCATCATACGGGCTGGGGTACATGCCATGGGTTTTAATCATGTGCTTCAGGTGCGGGTCGGCACGGCTCATGGCTTCTAACCGCGCCAGTTCGGGTTGCAGCAGGCGGTTCACCACGGTTTGGGCGGCTTCAATGCCGCCATCTTCATACACCGCTTCAATCGCTGCTTCCACGGCATTGGCGATAATTTTAGGATTGTCATCGAGTTTTTCGGTGCCATTGCGTTGCACCAAGTGGTGGACGTTATGGTCTATCCCCACCTTAATCAAACACGCATTGCTGGCCAAGGCGTCGTTCATCAGCTTGCGTTGGTAGGTGGTGGTAGGGGTACTGTTGTAGGCAGCTTTCACCATGCGGCTGACGCACCAGCCAAGGGTTTTATCGCCATCAAATTCCAAATCGCCATTCGTGTTTTTGCGCACGCTTTTGTCGCGCAGGGCTTGGTGCAGCAGGCTGGGGTTTTCAAAAGTATAGCCAAAGATCGTGTCTAAGCGGCGCACATCGGCCCCACGGCGCTGAATGACGCGGGCAGGCTGAGACTTGCTGTAAAAAGCGGTGCGTGTGCGCGGTGCATAAGCCATGGTTATCTCCCCCGTTTGGATGAGTATACATTAACCGTCACCCACTGCAAGTCTTATTTCAGGCTGGCCAGTAAGACCGTGGCGGCAGCTTGAGCCGCCATTTGTTTGTTGGTGCCTTGGCCTTCAGCCTCGCCTTTGGCGCAGGCCACTTGCACGGTATAAACTTTGGCATGGTCGCCGCCTGCTTCTGCCACCACGGTGTAGGTGGGTAGGGGCAGTTTTTCGGCTTGCAGCAATTCTTGCAGGGCGCTTTTGGCATCGCGCAATGCCACGGTTTCTAACAACGGTTGCCAATAAGTTTTAACAATCGTTTGCACCACGGCCAAGCTGCCGCTATCCACATACACGGCGGCCAGCACAGCTTCCACCGCATCGGCCAACAATGAAGGTTTGGCGCGGCCACCCATGCGCACTTCACCCGCGCTCAGGTGCAGTTGGGCATCGAGCCCCCATGTTTTGGCAATTTCCGCCAGCGTTTCTTCGCGCACCAAGGCGGCATGGCGTTGCGAGAGTTCACCTTCGGGCGCTTCAGGGTAGGAGGTAAACACCAGCTCGGCCACGCACAGGTTCAGCACGCGGTCGCCCAAAAACTCCAAGCGTTCGTTATGATGGGGCGTGGGCACAGAACGGTGGGTGAGCGCCTGCGTGAGCAAGGCGGGATTACGAAAAGTATAGCCGAGAATCGCCGTCATGCCGCCTCGGTTTTATGGGCGCGGAGGCTGTTCAACAGGCGCTCGAACCGCGGCTGCCAGTTGTTATCCCAGCTCCAAAAAATAAATTCGGCGCGGCCCATCACATCGGCCCGTGGCACAAAGCCCCAGTTGGGGATATTCCAATAGCGGCTGTCGCGGCTGTTGTCGCGGTTATCGCCCATCATCACATAGCTACCCTCGGGCACGGTCATTTCGCGCACGGCCATGGCGGGTATGGCGTCTTCAATGAGGATATCGTGCGTGATACCCAGCAAATCTTCCTGCTTGCGCGTGGCGGTGTGAACTTGGCCTGTTTCGTCGCTCTGGTAAGCATAAGGCTCGCCCGCCGTTTGGGGCAAGGCTTGGCCGTTAACGGTGAGAATTTTGCCTTCCGCATAGCTGATGGTATCGCCCGGCACTGCCACCAAGCGCTTGATAAACATGGGGGTGCCAAAGCCGAAGAAACTGCCTGGGAGTTCTGAATTTCTGTTTTTAAATACGATAATATCGCCACGTTTTGGCTCGCCCTGCCACAGGAAAATATCGGTGAGCGGAATACGGTTGCCATAGGCAAACTTGCTGACAAACAGAAAATCGCCCACCAGCAGGGTTGGCATCATGCTGCCGCTGGGAATGCGGAACGGCTCGAAAATAAAGCCACGGATACAAAAAAATGCCAGAAATGCGGCAATGGCCAAGGTTTTAAGAAACCCTAAAAAATCTTTGAGGAGAATATGCATGCCACCGTTTTAGCCTAAAACGGCCAGACTGGCCAGCACAATTGCACCACCTTTTGCCACAGAAAGGGCTTGCAATTCCCTCTTGGTATACATATAACACTATCCTCTGAACGACCCTTCCCTTTTTTGACAGGAGGTTCACATGCGTGAACAACCCGAAATACCCACGCCCCCTGCCCCCGCCTTTGGGTTGGAGAGGGTGGCGCAGTTCTTCCACAGCCTGACCGAGGAGCATGTTTACATGCTGCTGGGCTGGCTGAGTGTGTGTGGCATCGCCTACATTTCCCCCCACACCACCGCCCAGTTTTTGGTGGGCCTTTGGTTGGGGGTGCTGATTCTCCCCTTGGCCAACCGCGTAGGCATTATGGGCACATTTGTGCTGATTGTGCTGGGGTTGGTGGTGGGCGGGTGGCTGGTGCTGCCTGGCCTCGTGAAAGCCTTCACCTTTTTGGCCACGGTGCTCCCGCATTTTCAGGAGCATTTGAAGCCATTCCTTGACGTGGTGAACACCCACTTTAAGGACTTTTTGCCCCAGCTGGGTGAAGGTGAAGTGACCCCTGCCCAGTTTTTGAAAATGCTGGACTTGAACGCAGGCCACGGCAAACAAGTGCTGATCATCAGCCTTAGCTTGCTGTACAAGTTTGCAGGCACCTTCATGTGGCTGGTGGTGACACTCAGCTTCACGTTCATGTACTTGGCCTACCGCAAGTACGATGACGAGATGATTGAGGCCACCTTCACCTACCTGCTGCCGCAACCCTTGCTGGGTATGGCACAGGCGGTGGTGGAGCTCACCATTCCTAAGGCACGCATTGTGCTGGTGGGGCTGAGCTACATGGTGCTGTTGTTCAGCAGCCTGAACACCCTGATTGCTTGGGGCATGTTGGGCTACAGCCGCACCGACGCCAGCGTGCTGGGGCTTTCGCTCGGCATTTTGGCGATAGTTCCTGGTTGGGGCGTGTATATGGCCGCCATTGGGCTGTTTTTTGCCAGCTTGTTTCAGCTGGGCGCTACGGCAGGCTTTGCCCTGCTGTTTAGCGTTGCTGGCCTTGCCTTGTGGTGGAAACCCCTCACGGCATTGCTAGGCGGAAAACTGCTGGGCGTGCTGGAAACCAGCATTCTCACCCCCTACTTTATTGGGCGGCCCTTGGCCATACCCGCCACTGCCACCTTGTTTTTGGTGATGGTGGGGCTGGAATGGCAAGGCCTGAGCGGCATTTTTACCATGCTGCTGGTGCTGATGCCCCTAGGCTCGGCCATTATTGGCCACAGGCGTGGGGAAACGGCAGCGAGCTTCCGTGCCCGCATTGCCGAGGAAAATGCCAAACGCATGACCTGGTGGCGACGGCTGAAAATTGCCCTCCACCACCTGCGCCACCCCGCGCGGCCTTGGCTGAACCCCACCAACCTACGTTAACGACGCAGCGGCCCCTGATGGGGCCGCTGTTTTTTGTGAATTGATGCGCCAAAACCCTTGCAATTTGCACAATGTATACCTATAACCTTTCCACACTCGTGCCTGAAATACCTTTCTTCCCGTTTTGGGCACGTTGTGCATCATCTGCAACCTTAGAGGAGAACGCCATGTTCAAAACATGGTTTGACAAGTTTACTTACCAAGACTTCGCCGTCTTATCGTTCCTGCTGCTGGCTGCGGCCTCTGTCACCTTTGCCTTTGGCGTGGTGGTGGAAGTGGTGGTGGCGGTGTGGGGCGGCTTGCTGCTGTTCCCCATGGCCAAGCGCCTGCAAGGGTGGCTGTTCGGCAGCTGGGGGCTGGCCATTTTGGCCACCATGCTCATTCTGCTGGTGGGGTTTGGGGTATTTCTGTACCTCATTCTGCCCGGCATTATCGAGGGCGCTCAAGCGCTGGTGAAGCTGCGTCCGCAATTGGAAGAGCAGCTGAAGCCGATTCTGGACCTTGCCAAGGAAAAGTTGAAGGGCGTCATTCCCGACAACGGCAAGAGCGAGATGACGCTCTCCGACCTGTTCAAGCTGCTCACCAGCAGCGCCAGCACGGGCACCAACACGGTCGCCAGCATTGGCGGTAAGGTGTTGGCCGTTTTGGGCTTCTTCGCCAAGGGTTTCATTACCTTTGCGGTGATGCTCATCTTCCTCCTCAACTACCACGAGGAAGAAGAGAAGGCGCTGGACTTCGTCAACCGCGCCTTGCCCGCCCACGCGGCCACCCATGTGCAAGACACCCTTACCATGATGCTGCTGCAAAGCCGCATGGTGCTGAAGGGGTTGGCGCTCATCATGTTCGTGTTCGGCCTGTTCTTTATGGCCGTACTGCACTTGGTGCTGGGCATGACACTGCAACAGGCCAGCCTGTACGGCATTGTGCTGGGTGTGTTGGGCACGCTGCCTGCGGGTGGCGGACTCATGGCTGGCGGCGTGTTGTTCTTCATCGCGGTGTTCAAGGTGAACCCGCCGTGGGCACTGGCCGACATGCTGACCTTGGCTGGCCTGAAGGCATGGGCCTTGCCGCTGGGCATGGCTCTGCTGGGCAAGGGCGTCAACTTCGCGGAAGCGAAGGTGATGACCCCCAAGTTCATTGGCCGACCGCTGGGGTATTCCCCCGTGGCGACCATTGCGGCCATGCTGCTGAGCCTTTCTATGGGCGGCATTGGGCTGGTGTTCTTTACGTTGTTCATGGGGCTGGGCTTCTTTGCCACGCTCTACAACCGCGCCTATTGCGGCTTGAACACGGGAAGCTTCAAGGCCTACTTGGCCGAGAAGGACGCCGAAGCCTACGCCAACAGCAAGCGCTTCTGGCTCTACCAGAAGCTGGGCTTGGCCTAACCCTCACTCACCGCAGCGGCCCCCG
>JBAQUW010000049.1:0-9683 GCA_049297755.1 Alphaproteobacteria bacterium | reverse complement strand
GTGTGTTGCTGTCGTGAAGTGGATGTATTGAATACACCAAAAGGATATAAAATGCAAATATATGCTGAAATATATTGTATTCAATGTTGTTTTCGCTTAGATTCCGCCTACTTGCCTACACTTTCCCTTTTGTAACAGGAGAATCCTCTATGACTGACACCTCTAACCCTGCACCCACCATGCGTGGCCACATGGCCGATTTGCCCTTGGGTGGACGCCGCCTGATTGTGACTGTGGCCACGTTGCTGCTGTTGCTGGGCGTCACGTTCAAGTTTGGCAACGTGGTAGAGCTGATGGCCGTGTGGGCCCGCAACACCACGGTGATAGCCAACGAAAGCAAGACCGTGTGCCCCGATACCGCTTATACCGGCAGCTGCTGGTTTGTGAGTACCGAGGATACGGAGATGGTCAATCACGACCTCTCGGGTTTGGCCTACCTTGTGTTCAAGCACAATGCTGGCCATATCTCGCAAATCACCAACAAGGCCATCACCAATAAGCAGTCTGTGCTGCTGATTTCGTCTGGTGTTCGTTGGACGTTCCGCAGCATGTACCCCAATATTATCAAGGCGTGGGAAACCTCACCGAGCAGTTGGACGGCCTTCTGGCTGAATACCTTCTTCACGTTGCTGAAGGTGGGCAGTTTGGCCTTGGTGGCTTTTATTATGCACCGAGGCTACCTGTGGGCCAATATGCCGTGGATGTGGCGCGTGTTGAAGTGGGCGACCGTGATTTACCCCGCCTATTGGGTGACGCGCGCAGCTTATGCTGGCCGATATTGGGAGGACTCCACCGCCCGCTTGGCGCAGGCCAAGGCTATTGTGGCCGAGGCTAGCGGCCAGTTTGCGCCTTCAGCCGCCACCGCTGCTGCTGGTGAAAACCTGAAGCAGCAGGCGGCCGACGCTGCTGCCAAGGCGCAAGCCAAGGCAGCCGAAGCCATGGGAGCTGCGAAGGCTTTGTGGGGAAAGCACAACCCCTTTGGCAATAAGGGGGAGTAACCCACCTATGAAGAAGCCGCCCGTAAGGGCGGCTTTTTTGCGTCGGGCGCAGCTTAATCGCGCAGCCACACTTGGGCGCTCACGGTGACCTGTACCTCGGTTTCATCGGGCCGTGTGGTGGGTTCTGGCATGGCTTCAGCACTTGCAGCCATCACCATATCAGCTTTCATGGCGCGGGCGTACATGGGCATGGGTTGGTAGCCACCTTGGGTATCTAGGCTAGCAATATGCACTTTGCGTTTGCCCAGCAGGCCCGCAATGCGCTCGGCTTTGCGTTTCAGGTCGCTCACCGCTTGGGCCATCAGGTTATCGTTAAAACTTTCAGCCACTTGTTCAGAAAGGCTATAGTTAAGGCCATGGGTGGCAAAGCCCATGCCTTGAATATCGGCCACGGTTTTAAGCAGGGTCGGGTGGTCGGTGGTGGTAGAAAACGTCACCTGCTGTTGCCCCTGCCAGATTTGTTGGCGCGTGCCTTTGACCAGTTGTTGAGGGTCTACCCAATGTTGATACACACTGTATTGCCCCGTCACAATTTTAATGGCCTTGTTTTGCTCGGCACGCTTCACCGCTGCAGCCATTTTTTGGTTGATGTACCGTTGCACGTCTTCGGCATTATCGGCTTTATATTCAATGTTGAGGGTAGCAGTGAGGGTGTCGGGCGTCATTTTTTGTTTGGCGGTGGCGGTCAGGTTTACTACCGTGGCGTCTTCAGGTATACGCCCTTCTTGCGCGTGGGCAAAAGCCAGTGGTGAAAGCGCTACGGCCAAAGCCAGCAGGTGTTTTTTCATGTTGTTATCCCCTTGTTGATGAGTCTATTATGCCTTGAAGTTAAGCTTCTTGGAAAGAGCTTCCGCTTCTTTTATCCATTTGCCTGCACTCACCTCAATGCCCCGCACCCAAAATTGCGGGTCTTTGGGGTTCAGGCCAAAGGGCTGCATCAGTTGCATGGCGTCTTTGGTGCCGCCGGCGCGGAGCAAATCCAAATACATCGGTTCAAACTTAGGCCCAAACTGGTCTTTCACCGCATACAGCCCTTGGGTGAACAGCTCGCCAAAAGCGTAGGCATACACATAAAAGGGGCGCAAAAAGTGGCCCACGTAACACCACTGGTTGCCCATATTGTCGTAAGTGAAGGTTTTACCACTTTTGCCATAAAAGCGTTTGGTCACATCCAACCAAATGGCGCTAAAGTCCTCGGTGGTCAGCTTGCCTTCCACCCGTTTGGCGTGCATGGCTTGCTCAAGGTAACTGAAGGAAATTTGGCGCACCACGGTGTTCATAAACTCGCCCAGTTTTTCCATGTACAGGGCCAATTTTTCTTTGTCGGTTTTGCATTTGGCCAGTAGGTGTTCAAAGGTCACCATTTCGGCAAAAATGCTCGCGGTTTCGGCGTAGCACATGGGGGCATGCCACATCAGCGCCCCTTGTTTTTCAGCGCCCAACATACCGTGCACGGCGTGGCCAAGCTCGTGCGCCAGTGTCATAAAACAGCGCTGCGTGCCTTGGTGGTTGAGGAACACATAGGTGCGGTTGTCCTCAGGTATGGTGAAAGTTGCATTAAACGCGCCACCGGTTTTGCCTTTATACACGGGCGCGTCGATGTAGCCTTTATCCTCCACTTCTTCTACCAGCTTGCGCAAGGTGGGGCTAAAACTGCCAAAGGCGTCTTTCACCATGCCAAAGCCTTTGTCCCAGCCGATAATGGCCGTGCTGCTGATGGGAATGGGTGCATTGCGGTCGCTCCAGGCCAAGGTATCCAGCCCCAACCATTTGGCCTTGAGCTTATAAAAACGCTGGGCAATCGGCGCCGCCACATGCTCCACCGCATCGTGCAGGGCTTGCACCGTGGCATCATCTACCCGGTTGCCAATGTTGCGGGCCTGCATGGGGTTGGTGTAGCCGCGCTCGCGGTCTTCCAGCCCTTTGGCGCCCAAGGTGGCGTTGAGGGCGCGGGCCATATATTTATCCAACCGCTGCGCCTTCAGCCCATCGTTGAACACTTTCAGTGCTTTGGCACGGCGGGCTTTGCTTTTATCAAAGCCAATAATTTTAGTCATTTCCTCAATTTTGTAGTCTTTGCCATCAAGGCGGAAGGTGGCCACAGCTTCGGCCTCGTCCATAAAATCGCTCCACTCGCTGGGGCCAAAGGGGCTGCGTTTGGCCAGCGCCTGCTCTACATTTTCGGCCAACATGTAGGGCGCGTTTTTGCGGATATCCTCCACAAAACTGGCATGGTGCTGCACCACTTTGTCGGTTTTCAGTAACGCCGCCATGTCTTTGGCCGCAATGGCCGCCACTTCGTGCCGAAAAAACGTCATGTGCGTGCCGCTGGCCATGCTCAGTTGCTCTTGCACGCGGCTCAGGGTTTTCTTCACCCCTTCATGTTCAGCTTCCACTTGCGTGCGCAAAAACAGGTAGGCCATCAGGCGGTTTTCCAAGCGTTCAATGGCATCGAGTGCCGTCAGCGCTGCCCCCAGCTTACTGGCCAATTTGCCCTTAAAATTTTTGGCAAAGTCGGCCATCAAGGCCACAGCCTGTGCGGCTTCCTTCGCAATGCGGGGGTCAGTTTCGTTTTTGTATAAATCGTTCAGCTTCCACCGCACATGGTCGGCACCAATGGGGTTTTTAGTGTTTGTTTTGATAGGTTTTTTTTTGGCCATGGGTTTTTCCTTAGGGTGGGGGTTGCGCTTTGGTGGAAGCATCCCATATTAAAACTAGAAATTAAAGGAGAAAACACATGAGTGATTATATCACCAGTGGTCCAGCGTTTGATGAAGCCGTGCGTCTAGCAAAAGAATTGTTAGAGGCTGCAAATGTGTTGCTGGCACACGGACATGAACGCGATACATGCCATTATGCAGATCTACGGCATACTGCAGCACAAGAAGCTTTGGAAGGGCATGCTGAGGCGCATCATATTGAATTTGAATATATTACCGTAAGTCTTTACGTTGGCGCTTGCATAGATGAAGCCAAGCGCCAAATGGCTCAAAAGGACAATGAGGCTGGATTAGGCTAAGCTTTTAATCTCTCCACACACGCCCCCTTACTGGGGGTGCAATTATTCGTTAACCACCACTCTTTCACGGCATTCAACGCTTTGCCCATAGCCGGGCCTGCTGCCATGCCCGCGGCCAAGGCGTCTTGGCCACTTAAGGGGAAGGTAGGGAGCGTGATGCCCTCTAACTGCGCGGCATCGTCCAACCGCCCTGCCAATATCAGCGCCGTTTGCGCCGCCTCGCGGCTGGTGGCCACGGCCAAGGCCGGTGGGGTGTAACGCGCCACGTCTGTCACGGCATGGGTCATCGTTTTCAGGATATTTTCCTCAGCACGCGAGAGGCGAATATGCGCATTTTTCTGCCGCCCAAACACCGCAAACCACCGCCCAGAAAACGGCACAAAAGTGAGTGTGTCTTCCCAGCGAAAGCTGGGATCCAGCTTCAACTCCAGCGTCTGAAAAACGCCTATATCTCGCATCACCTGCAAGGCTGCTGCTGGGTTGGCGGTGGTTATAATTTTTTGCAGTTCCATGGTAATGCGTTCGGCGGAAAGTTGCGTCAGCCCTGCCAATTCTGGCTGCAATATAGCGGAGGTTTCTTTCATGGCGGCAGCAGATGTTTCCATACGCGCCGCAAACCGAAAATACCGCAAAATGCGCAAATAATCCTCGCGCACGCGGGCCACCGCATCGCCAATAAAGCGCACGCGTTTGGCTGTTAAATCGGCTTGGCCATGATGGTAGTCATACACTCTGCCCGCCGCGTCCATATACAGCGCATTAAAGGTGAAATCGCGCCGCAAACTATCCACCTGCCATTCGGTCACAAATTCCACCGCACTGTGTCGCCCATCGGGCGCCACATCGCGCCGCAGGGTGGTGATTTCAATGCCCACGCCATTTACCACCGCCGTCACCGTGCCGTGCTCAAGCCCTGTGGGAATCACCATCATGTTTGCCGCCTGTAAGCGTTCGCTTACCTGCTCGGGCAGCAGCGTTGTCGCCACATCAATATCGTGGGCAGGCAAGCCCAGCAGCATATCGCGTACCGTGCCGCCCACCAGCCGCACGTTGTCCTCTCCCAACACGTGGGCAAGAGTGAGAAAAGCTGCAGGCAACGCCACCATTTACGCCAAACCTATCCAGCGGTGAAAAGCAAACAGGGCGGTATAAAAGGCATCTTGGTGCAGCACGCTTACCCAGCCGCCCAACGCTAAAAAGGGGCCAAAAGGCATGGGACCATCTTTCTGCCAGCCAAACGTGCCGCGCCATGGCAGCATGGCCAAGGCGGCAAAGCTGGCAATCAGCAACGTGGGCAGCAGGGCGGTCACGCCGCCCCATGCGCCAATCAATGCCAGCAATTGCGCATCGCCCAAACCCAAGCTTTCGCGTTTGGTGAGCAGGTACATCACCAAACTGAGGAAAGCGAACAACAAAAACCCCGTGAATAACCCAACCACCACCAAAGCCACCGAAGCCCCCAATGTGAGCGGCGCCAGTATTAACCCCAATAACGTGGTGGGCAGGGTGAGGCTGAGGGGTAAAATCATGTGGCGCAGGTCAATGGCGCTCATCAGCAGCAAGCTGGCCGCCAGCAAAGCCAAGGCGCAGGTGGCCAGTAGCCCCATGCCGACTAGCCATGCCCATAACACCAACACCAGCCATGCCACATAAAGCCGCTTGTCGGCCAAGGCTTGGCGCAGCAGCACAAGTTCTTCTGTTATCAGCGTGTTCATGGCAGTACCATAGCGCATTTCCGCTGGCGGGGGAATGCGTTCAGAGCAAGCAGGCTTAAGACGCGACTTTTTTCAACCGTTTGCGGTCGTGTGGGGTCAGGCCTTTTTTGCGGATGCGGATAGATTTTGGCGTCACTTCCACCAATTCATCGTCCTCAATGTAGCTCAGGGCGTATTCCAGCGTAATTTGGCGGGGTGGGGTCAAGCGCACGGCTTCTTCCTTACCTGCTGCGCGCACGTTAGAAAGCTGCTTGGCTTTGACAGGGTTCACTTCCATGTCTTCCTGCCGTGCATTTTCACCAATAATCAGGCCGTCATAAATGGGGTCGCCAGGGCTCGAGAACATGGTGCCGCGCTCTTCCAAGTTCCACAACGCAAAGGCCACAGCCGTGCCATTTTCCATGCTCACCAGCACGCCGTTGCGGCGGCTGTTGCTAATCACTTTCAGGGGGCCATATTCTTTAAATTGGCGGGTCAGCACACCCGTCCCGCGCGTGTCGGTCAAAAATTCGCTGCGGTAGCCAATCATGCCGCGGCTGGGGCCGAAGAAAATCAGGCGCTGTTTGCCGTGGTGGTCGCTAATCATGTTCACCAATTCGGCACGGCGCAGACCCAGTTTTTCCATCACCACACCGCCAAATTCGGCGTCCACGTCCACAATCACTTCTTCATAGGGCTCAAGTTTTTCGCCATTCACCTCTTTAAACAATGTGGTGGGGCGGCCAACCGAAAGCTCAAAACCTTCGCGGCGCATGGTTTCAATCAGCACGCTCAGGTGCAATTCGCCACGGCCCATCACGCGGAAGCTTTCCGCGGTATCACCTGGTGTGACAATCAAGCCCACGTTCACTTCAGCCTCGGTTTCCAAACGGCTACCAATTTCGCGGCTGGTGAGTTTTTTACCTTCACGGCCAGAAAGGGGAGAGTCGTTCACACCAAAGGTCATCATCATGGTGGGTGGGTCAATCGATGGCGCCAGCAAAGGTGTCGTCACCTGTGGGTCGGCAATCGTGTGGCTTACATAGGCATTGCCCAAGCCTGCCATGGCGGCAATATCGCCCGCCCGCACTTCATCCACGGGCACTTTTTTCAAGCCGTGGAAGCCGAACAAAGCCGTCACTTTACCACGGTCGATAATATTCCCTTGCAAATCAATGGCATGAATTTGCTGGTTCTTTTTCACGGTACCCGTCATCACGCGGCCAGTCACCACACGGCCCAAAAAGTCGTTACGTTCCACCATGCTCACCAAAAAACTGAAGGGCTTGGTTTCGTCGGCGGTTGGGGCGGGTACATGCTTGAGCACCAAATCCAGCAGTGGGAAGCACTTCTCGGTTTTTTCCAAGGTAGGGCTTACCCAGCCATCGCGGCCTACGGCGTACAGAATGGGGAAGTCGAGCTGCTCGGCGGTGGCACCTAAGCTATCAAACAAATCAAAGGTTTCGTTCACCACTTCATCGGGGCGGGCGTCGCTGCGGTCTACCTTATTCACCACCAAAATGGGTTTCAGGCCGCGTTGCAGGGCTTTGCCCAACACAAACTTGGTTTGGGGCATAGGGCCTTCAGCCGCATCCACCAACAACACGGCACCGTCTACCATGCCCAAAATACGTTCTACTTCGCCGCCAAAGTCCGCGTGTCCGGGTGTATCTACCACGTTAATGCGGTGGCCGCTGTATTGAATGGCGGTACATTTGGCCAAAATGGTAATACCACGCTCTTTTTCAATATCGTTGCTGTCCATGGCGCGTTCGGCCACTTTTTCGTTGGCAGCAAAAGTGCCGCTTTGGTGCAAAAGTGCATCCACCAAGGTGGTTTTGCCGTGGTCTACGTGGGCAATAATGGCAATGTTACGAATAGGTTGGGTCATGGCGGCGTTCCTGTGTTTGCAGCGTATATATGGGGGTTCTGCCGCTGTATAACCGAAAAAACTGGCCATGGCCAGCTTTTTCAAGATAGCCGTGTCAGAATTACCCGCGCATGGCCTTCAGCATACTAATCACACTGGCAGGGGTAGAGGTTGGGCGTGCCACATTGGTGGTGGGGCGTGGCTGTGCAGGTGTTTGTGGTTGAACAGGTGTGTTTGAGGGGTGGGCCAAGCGGTTCAGCAGCGGGCTGGTGCGCATCAATTGCTCCAACTGGGCTTCAGCCCCCGCGCTGCGTGGGCCCACGCTTGGGGCCGCGGGCAATACAGGGCGGCGGGTTTGCGCTTGGGCAGCAACTTCTTTTTGGGGTTTGGTGGCAACACCTGGCCAGCGGCGCACATGCTCCAAGGTGTTTTGCAGTTCATCCACCGCATAAGCCGTGTGCATGATAAAGCTACGCGCGGGGTAAGTGGCCAATAATGCCGTCATGGCTTCGGTGTGGCTATAGGCGTTCACGGGCACCGAAAATTCTTCGCCCGTTTTGCTATTACGCATAAACACAACATATGTCTGCATGGTGGTGTCCTTCCCTTGAATATCCCTTAAGGCCACTCTAACACTTTTGCACAACCATGCAACTGTTGTGCGTAGCTATTTTTTGGGCTTGGGGTTTTGCTTTACTGCCCAGTGGCCCGATTGCGCCCGCCACAATGCCAACAGCAATGGCACAATTTCTGCCATAATGGCAGCCACAGGCACGGCCACCAGCACACCCGTAAAGCCTGCCAATTCTGCCCCCGCCATTAAGGCAAACATCACCCACACAGGGTGTAGGCCTACGTTATCGCCCACCAACTTGGGGGTGAGGTAAAAGTTTTCGAACGTACCGCCTACCGTAAAAATAGCCGCCACAATGCCGTAAATTTCCCAGCCAGCCAGCTGAAACTGTAAGGCCACACACGCAAACGTCAGCGCCATGCCCACTAGCCCGCCTACCATAGGGATGAACGAAAGCACCCCTACCAGCATGCCCAACACAAAGCCCATATTTACCCCTGCAAGGGTAAGCGCTAAGCCATAAAATGTGCCCTGAACCACTGCCACCAGCAACTGCCCGCGCATAAAGCCCGCCAAGCGGCTGTCGATGCGTTGCCACAGCGCCAGCGTATCGTGCCGCAAGTGCGGCGGCACCATGCTGGCGGTAAACGCAGTAATACCATGCCATTCTTGCAGCAGATAAAACGTCACCACGGGGGTAATCAGCACCAAGGCCAGCACGCTGCCAATGGCACCCATGCCCGCCATAAAATTATCCAAACTGGTGAGCACAAAGCCTAAACTTTTTTGCCCCAAGGTGGCGGCTTGGGCGGTGAGTGCAGCCATGTCGAGCCCGCTCACATCAATATTGTACAGTGTGGCTTGGGTGTGTAGCCAGTCATTCAACCACAAGCCCAAGCTTACGGCATTGGTGGGCAGGGCGCTGGCCAGTTGCAAGCCTTCGCGCAGTATGGGTGGAATAGCTAAGGTCAGCGCCAGTACCCCCAGCGCATAAAACACCGCCACGGGCACAAGGCTGGCCATGCCGCGCCCCAGCCCCAAGCGTTGCAGCTTGCCCACAGCAGGGTTAAGCACATAGGCCAAAATAACCCCCACAACAAACGCGGTGAGCATACCTTTTATGGCCCACACAAATAACCCGAATAATACAATGGCTATGGCCAAAAGTTTACCTGATGCGCTCATGCTTTGCCCTTTCGAGAGTGGTTAAATTGCGGCATACTGGGCTTATGATGCCCCAAGCCTTTAAAAAAGCAAGCCTTTCCACAAGCTTTGTGGTGTCTTTGGCTTTGTTTGTGGTGGCGCAAGTAGGGTTGTTACGTTTGGCCCTGTGGCAGCACCACCGTGCGGCCGAGAAAGACGCGTTATTTGCTATCGCCAATGCACAGCTTGGTTTGCCTGTTGTAACTGAAGCTACAACTGCCAACCATAACCGCCGCATCACCCTTACCGGCACGTTTTACCACCCCCGCAGCCGTGTGTTGGCGCATCAAGTAAAGCACGAGGTGGCAGGCTACCGCCTCATCAC
>JBAQUW010000048.1:0-6900 GCA_049297755.1 Alphaproteobacteria bacterium | reverse complement strand
CTTCCGTCGGCAGCGTCGCGCACGGCCCCACTTGCCAGCTCGCCCTGTTGCGCAAAGTCCACATGTTGCAGGGCTACGTCGATGTTCAAACCATCGGGCTCCAGCAATTTGTTCATAAAACCTTCGACCTTTTCAAAGGCTTTATGCAAAGCTGGCGCCAGCTGAAAGCCTTCATCCAGCTGTGGCACTTGCCATGGCTTGGCCTTGGCTACCCCAGCGGCAGCCTTGTTGCTGGCAGCAGCTTCTTGCGTAGCCGCACTATTATCGGCCAGTATTTGTGCCAGGCTTTGGGTGTCAATTTTCAACGCCATGGGCTATTAACCTTCCAACAACCGCAGCAAACGCTGTGGGTTTTGGTTGACGCGTGACAACATACCCACGCCCACTTCCACCAAGGCTTGGTCGTTCGCCAAGGCGGTCATATCGGCCGTAATATCATTGTCAATCAAGGCCGAATTGGCGGCTAAGGTATTCTCTACCGCATTGTTTAAGTTCAACGAAATAAACTCGAGCCGCGCTTGGTACGCCCCAATATTGGCCCGCAAACCATTCACACTTTCCAAGGCATTGGCCATATCGGTCAGCGCGGTTTCTGCGGCTGTCACACTCCGAATATTCGAGGTGGTGAGCCCCAACGCATTCACCGTCATGGGGGTCAAAGTCACGTTCATAAAGTCTTCATTCACATTGGCGCCGCGACCCACCATGTACTCAAAGCTCACGTTGCCCGCACCTGCGGTCATATCCGCATCAAACAACCCTTTGCCCAACGGCATGCGCAAAGTGCCTGCCGTGCTGCCAGAGGTGGTGACCGAGGTCATATCCAACCGCGCCAATTTTTCATAACCGCTGGCGGTGGTGACGTACACCTCAAAATACCCTGCAGCACCGCTGGCCAAGTTGCCACTGGCGATGCCATCGCCGCCCACAGCGCCACCATTCACAGAATAACGCAAGCCCGTTAACCCACCTAACGTGACGTTGACACCATTGCTGTTGACGGGAATATCTACAAGACCATTCGAGACATCGTAATACGCGCTGGCATCGAGCACGATAAGCGCATCAATGGCTTCTGTGCTCAAACCTGTGGCGCTAAAGGTTAAGGGCTGCGCCACCACCGCAGGGGCCACCGCGGCGGCAAAGTTAAACGTACTGCTGCCCGTGGCGCTGCTATCCACCGTGCCGAACATATTGGTCGTGCGATCAAACGCATCATCGAGCTTTAAAGTAACCCCAATACCGCCAAAACTCACTTCTACACTTTCGCCCGCCGTCAGGTTTTGGCCTACCCCTGCAATGTTGTCCAACAATGCTGTAATATCAATGGTTTGGCTGGCAGCTCCTGCCGTATCGAGGCGTTTTAAGGTCAGCTCTTCTTCCAAACTATCGTAGGTGAGGCGAAACACCGCATCGGCCGTCACCACCGTGCTATCCACCTCCACATCACTAAACCCAACCCCTTGAATACTATGGGCATAATCCACATCAAACAACGCATCGCCCGCCAATAAATTTTCGCCGTTAAAATCGGTGTCGGCCACAATGCGCCCCATTTCCGTTTTCAGCGATTGGTACTCCACATCCAACAGCCCCCGCGCCGTATTATCCAACTGGCCCGAGCTGGCTTGCGAGGCCAAGGCTTTCATGCGCTGGGTAATATCGCCCAAGGCCTGCAACGCGCCTTCGGCCACTTGCAACATGCTGCTGCCCGTGCTGGTGTTCAATACCGCCTGTTTCAGCGACGCCGCATTCACCTTTAAACTGGTACTCACAGCCATGGCGGCCGCATCTTCGCTGGCGCTGAACACCCGCTGGCCGCTGGTCATGCGCGTCATGGTGCGGTTCATGCGCACGCTGGCATCATCTAAACTGCTGCGGGCAATACGGCTGGCGGTGTTGCTAATCAGCGATACGGTCATGGCGTCTATCCTTCATTTGCACAAACACCAATGCACAAGCCGTGCCAGAGCAAAAAGCGCGGCCTTTTCAAACTTATCCACAATAACACTGGACAAACGCCTAAAAGTGTGGCATATGCTTGGGAGACGGGTCGGAGAATTCACTCCTCCCGCGCCTTAATAAACGAGAAAGTGCATAACAATGGCCAACGGTACGGTCAAATGGTTCAACAACACCAAGGGTTTCGGCTTTATTCAACCAGAGAATGGCGGCAAAGACGTGTTTGTACACATCACTGCCGTTCAAGCAGCTGGCTTGAAAGGGCTCGATGAAGGTCAAAAAATCAGCTTTGATCTGGAAGAGCAAAAAGGCCGCACATCGGCTGTGAACTTGAAAGTTTAATTCTTTCAAGCTCTTAACCCCCGCACTGCGGGGGTTTTTTGTGGGGTGAATACCCCCCCCATTGTCAACATTCGGCTCGGCATCGGCTCTTCATTGCCAAACCTTTGAATTGATTTAACTATTTTTGGTAAAAAAGCGGCTTATTTCCCACAAATTTTTTATGGCTATTTAACGCCGCTTTTTGCCCCCATTCATCCCCCCACCTCTTGACACCACCACCCAAAGCGTATACAAAAACCCATCTGCAGCTCGTTTTTGGAGAGACCTCATGTCTCAAACTCTCAACATCGCCTTTTTGGGTTTGGGTGACCACGCCACGCGTGGCCACTTGGAACCTTTGCTGAAACTGATGGGTGAAGACACCATTTTTGGTGTGTTCGACCCCCACAAAACCAAAGCCTTGCGGGCGGGGAAATACGGCAAAAACTTGCGTTTTTTCCGCTCAGAGAAAACGCTTCTCAAGTGGGCCGATGCCGTGCTGATTTGCACGCCCGACCACCTGCACCTTGGGCAAATGGAGGCGGCCATTGCGGCCGGCTGCCATGTGATGTGCGAAAAGCCGTTGGTGAGCAATGCCAGCGACATGCCACGCTTGCGCAAGGTGCTCAAAAAGGCCGAACGTGACAACTTGGTCATCACCAGTTGCCACCCGCGCCGCTGCGACTTGCCTTACAAAGGCGTAAAGGACGACCTACCTTTTCTGCAGGAACGCTACGGCAAGTTGCTGGAAGTGCGGCTGGACTTCAGCTACCACGCGCCCTCGAAAGTGGGGTTGCATGGTGGCAGTTTGTTGCAAGACCACGCCAACCACGAAATCGACTATCTGTGCTACTTGCTCGGCGAAGTGCCCAAATATGTGGAAGCCTACAAGCTGTTCGACAGCTTTGACCGCTACCACATGTGTGGCCGCGTATCGGGCGAGGTGGCGTTTACCTTTACGGGTACGCGCCGCTTGCCAGAGTCGACCTATCCAGAAACCATCTTTCTGCGCTTTGAGCGGGGCGAGATGTTTGTGGATACCTACAGCGAGGAGAACAGCTACCACCTTGAACATGCCACCCGCAAACGGTACGACATGGCGGGGGTGGGCGTGACAGATTACCCGTTGCGTTTCCACCAACTGAACCATGAATTGTTGAACGCCTTCCAAGGCGGCAACAACTACCTTTCTGCCGAGCAGTTGTTGCTCAATACGGAGATGTCGGTGGCTTTTCACACCAGCGATCGTTTTACCTACAACTGCTAACGCCAACGCCCCCCGCTTTTTTTGCGGGGGGCGTTGTTTGGTTACAGAATCGAGAGCAGCGTCAGGGCGCCATAGGCACCCCATGTGGCGAGAACAACCACGGCCATCTGCCGCAGAATGTCGACCGTATGACGCGTGTCCAGCGCTGGCTCTGCTGCGAGTGCAGGCATATCGCGCGGGTCGACAATCCGGCTGACCACACGACGGGCGGCGGCCGCCATTTTTTGCGCGTGCGGGTTGGGGGCGTCCCACAGCAGGCGCTGGTTGCGCCGCTCAATCAACAAGTACATGAGCGGGCCAATCAGCAAAAGCAGCCCCAGCGGCAGAAAGATTTCCACCCCTCCGTACCCATGCCGCTGCGCCAGAATTGAGGTGAGCGCGGCGGCGAAAGCGATAAGAGATACCATGGTGAAACTCCATGTAAGATGTTGCGGAATATACAGAACAGCCGCTTTGTATACTAAAAGAATACAGGTGTCAACCTACACGGCTAAAAAAATGTGGCTGCGCTTACAAACTCTCTTTCTTCACGGTGCCCCAGAGGTAGGTCATGGTGGAGTGGAGGCCGAGGAGCACGCCCGTGGTGACAAGCATAAGCAGCAGGTGCAGCACGGGGCCTTTGCCCACAAAACAGCCAATCCCCCAAGTGAGGGTATAGGGCCACAGGCGGCTCATACCAATGCCTAGGCCCATGAGCAGGCCCATTTGCAGGCCTTCCACCACCCCGCCGCCCGCCATTCCCAGCAAGCCGCCGCCCAGCACATGGAACAGGGCATAAAAGAGCGAGACACCCACGACAATGAGCACAATGGCTTGTTTGAGCAGCAAGGGCACTTCGTAATCGATGAGGCTGGGATCGTAAAAATCGACCGCAATGGTGAGCACGCCCATGAGCAAACAGGCCTGCATGGCACCCCAAAATAAGCTTAAAATAGACATTATGTGCCCTCCTCTACCCAGAGTATAGGATCTATTGGCGTTTGCCGCCAGTACATGGCCCAATGCAAGTGGGGGCCGCTGGCGCGTCCGGTTTGGCCAACTTGGCCTAAGCTGTTGTCAGTATTCAGCTTTTGCCCCACTTTCACATGCATTTTATTTAAGTGGGCATAAGCGCTTAAAATTCCCAAACCATGGTCTATCAGCACCAAATTGCCGCTGAAAAAGGTATCGGCCGCAAAAACCACGGTGCCACTGGCCACGGGGTACACGGGGGTGCCAGTGGGCACGGCCAAATCGAGCCCCTTGTGCCAGCTGCGCTCTTGCCCATTAAACTGCCGACTGCTGCCGAATACGCCAGAAATGCGCCATTTGTGGTCGGCCTTACGCAGCGGGTACTGGCAACAGCCTAAAAAGTGAGGGGCATAGGTCAGCGTGCGGCGGGCTTCATCTATGGCTTTTTGTTCTTCAGCCGCGCGGTTGGTTTGTTTGGTGTTAGGGTTAATGGTTTGTTTGGCTTTGGTGTTGGTGATAATGACTTTTTCCACCACCCACTCGCGCGGTTCGATCACCACCTCTTGCGCCAGTTTTTTGCCTGCTTTGGGGATTTCTACCACCACGGCAGAGGTGGGGAAGTGGCGTTCCAGCCCAAACACAAACGTGCCATCGGGTGCCATGGTGGCCTTTTTACCGTTGACCGTGACCGTGCTGCCTGCTTGGGCGGTGCCTAGAATGAAGCCGCCTTGGGCCAAGCGACCGCCAACCTCGAGCGCATGGGCGGGCAGGGTAAGGCAGAGCAACAGGAGGGTGCGAAAAAACATGGGGGAAGTGTGCCTTACGCTTAAAAAAAGCGCAAGACACACCTTGCAAGCTTACTTGCGCCACCCTATATGCCCTTTACGGATACCCCCTGCACCCGCAGGGTTGCCGTTTGACACGCCAAGGAGACCAACCATGGCAGACTACACCAAGCAGTACTTCATCTGGCCGCAGGCCGATGGCAGCATTCTGGTGGCCATGCACAGCGAGCTGTGCATGAACACCCTGCTGTACAGCACCATGCAGCTGTACGCGCCGACAAAGTTTTCGAGTGGCTTTCTTTATCTTCTGCCCTCGTTTCGCTCGCCCAAGCGCGAGTTCATCGTTTTCGCGCTGCCTGCAATCGAACAAGCGTGGCTGGAGCTTCTGTTCAAGCGCCACGAGCTGACTCGTGGCACATTGACGGACAGCGACTTCAGCCGCGACCGTCTCTAAGGCAACAGGGCCTTGCCCCACCGCAACAGCGGTGGGGTTTTTTATGGTTTCAGTTGCGCTTGCCGTTCGCCATCGTGGAAGTGGAGCGTGACGCTTTCCGCCGTGGTGGTGGCGGTACGGATGACGGCGCCGCTGGCGTCAGTTGCATAAACATAGCCGCGTTTCAGGGGCGCGGTGGGAGCCAAGGTAGCCAGCAAGCGAGCCGTATTTTCTAGCCGCTGGTTGGCGTGTTGCAGTTGGGTGCGGGTGGCGCGGGTGAGGCCTTCGGCGCGGTCTTCCAGCCGCAATTTGGCTTGGGTGAGCATACTTTCCAGCCGTGGCAAGCTGCGGTGGGCAAGGGTGAGGGTTTGGTGGTAATCAGCCAATTGTTGACGCATGTGGTTTTCCAACCAATCGGCCACGCCTGCAATGCGGTCAAGAAATTCGCGCCGCACAGGCACCACGCGCTCGGCCGCGGCGGTGGGCGTGGGGGCGCGGAAGTCGGCGGCTAAATCGCACAGGGTGATATCAGGTTCATGTCCTACCCCGCTGATGACGGGGATTTGGCTGGCGGCAATGGCGCGCACCAACGCTTCGTCGTTAAACGGCAGCAAATCTTCAAAGCTGCCGCCACCACGGGCGATGATGAGGACATCGGGGCGTTGGTGGGCGGGCAAGGCATTCATGCCGTTGACTGCGGCCGCCAATTGACTGGCGGCATTTTCCCCCTGCACGGCGGTGGGCCAGAGCAACACGGGGCGGGGGCAGCGGTCGGCAATGCGGTGGAGCATGTCACGAATGACCGCACCTGTAGGGCTGGTGATGATGCCAATATTTTGGGGCAATACGGGGAGTGGGCGCTTGCGTTCGGCGGCAAAAAGGCCTTCGGCGGCAAGGCGTTGTTTGCGTTCTTCCAACTGCTGCAACAGGGCACCCATGCCCGCCAGCTCCAATTGGTCGATGACCAACTGGTAGCGGCTGGTGGGCGCATAGGTGGTGAGTTTGCCGCGCGCCACCACCAACATGCCCGCTTGGGGTTGCACTTTGAGTTTGCTGACGGTGCCTTTCCAAATCACGGCATTCAGCACCGCCTCGCCATCTTTTAAATCGAGGTAAATATGTCCACTGGCATTGGGGCGGAAAGGGCCAATTTCGCCTTCTACGGCCACCCTACCAAAACC